>CAZQYK010000331.1:0-3867 GCA_964597285.1 uncultured Spirochaetales bacterium | reverse complement strand
CAGCGCGAGCGGCTGCTCCAGACTCTCCTGAAGCGCGAGCAGCACGTGATCCTTGGTCGGGAAGTGGGCATAGAACGTGGGCCGCGAGACGCCGGCGACCCGCGCGATGCGCGACACGCTGGCCCGCTCGAGCCCGACGCGCCGGAACTCCTCGAGCGCCGCCGCGGCGATCTGCGCCCGCGTCCGGTCGGCGCGGCCGGGCCGGGGACGAAGAGGGATGGGAGCCGTGGACACGACGCGGAGGCTAGCGGACGATCGTTACAGCTGTCAAGAAAAAGTAGTCATCCGTCATCCTGGACCTCGGCGCTCAGGCCAGGTCGGCGCCGCGCTCGCCGGCCGAGAGCGCGCGCGCCCGGCGCAGCCCGAACGCGACCTGATCCTGCAGGATCTCGCGCGTCCAGCTGTACATCCCGTCGGCCGGCTTCGCGCCGGTCGGCTTCGTGCACATCGTCTCGCGGCGGCCCCAGAGCAGGAAGTAGGGCGTGCGCTCTTCGCCCGCGATGCGCAGCTCGGCGCCCATCGAGCTCGACGCGTGGGTGTGCTCGCCGCAGATGACGATCACCTGGTCCGCGTCGCGGATCCTGCGGCGGACGCTCGAGTCCCAGGTCTCCACCGACGAGAGCGGCTCCGACCCGCCCGACACCGAGAAGCCGTTGCGATCCGACTGGTCGACGAGCCGGTCGTAGAGCTCGCGATCGTGATCGATGTCGAAGCTCACGTAGACGCGAGACCCGTTGGCGAAGGGCCAGCTCATGCCGAGGTGCGGGACTGGAGGAACACCAGATCCTGAGGGTACCGCACTCCGTCGCCTCACCGAGACCCCCCGCAGCGCGCGGGTCGACGCCCCCCATCCGACCGCGTCAGTCCTCGCTCTCGTCCGACCCCCGGGCTTCGAAGGCCCGGAGGAACTCGATGTCCTTCGGACGTGCGCTCCGCTCCTTCGAGCGGAGCAGCTTCTCGAGGCGACCCACCCGCACCTCGACCGCTGCGACTCGAAAGACCGTCGCGTCCGCCGCGAGATCCTCGTAGCTGAGGCCCGCCATCGATGTCATGAGGTCGATCTGTCCCTCGTCGGGGTGGATCGCCGTGAGAGCGGCGCCACGGGAGACCACCCTGGAGAGGACTTCGACGTCCTCCAGATCGAGAAAGGGCTCGCCTCCCGCCTCGAACGAGTATCCGAGGCCGGACAACACCCGGAGCGCGTCAGCGAGGTTCCCGACCGCGGGCCGCAGCAGCGTGTCCAGGTCGACGGTGGCGAAGACCTCGCCGGGCGTGCGCGCGTAGAAGTTGATTCCGCCCACGCCCACCACCACGAACTCGACGCCCGCCTCCCGCAGCGCGGCGAGCGCGCGCGCGAAACCGCTAGCGGGCGACGACACGCCGGGCGTTGCGGACCTCCTGCGCGAAGATCCGGTGCTGCGACAGCGCGTTCAGGACCCAGGTCTTGTCGGTGCCGGGGCGGTTCCAGGGCTCGGCCTGGATGCGCCGCGCGATCTCGGTCCAGCGATCCGTCACCTCGGACATCGCCGAGACGGTAGCCAACCTCGCGACGCACCAGCGAGATTGGTGAGCGCGCGGGGGCTCGAACCCCGGACCTAGGGATTAAGAGTCCCTTGCTCTACCAGCTGAGCTACGCGCCCGGGCGGACCTTAGGGAGTGGGCCCCGACGCGGCAAGAGGCTGCGACGCGCCGGACGCGCGCCCGGAGAGCGCCCCGCAGGATCCTGCATCGCGCGACGCGCGCGCCCGTTAGAATGCGGTTCCCGACCTCACGGACGGAGCAGCAGGGGATGGTGGGGGCGTGAAGAGCCGTCGCCGCAGCCGACCGGATCGCGAGGGCCTGTTCCCCGGCGCGAGCGCCGCCGCGCGGCGGATGCGCGCGCTCGACTGGGACGCGACGCCGCTCGGCGCGCCCGAGCGCTGGCCGGTGGCGCTGCGCGGCGCCGTCGGGCTGTGCCTCGGCGCGCGCGACCCCGCGCTGGTCGCGTGGGGCCCGGAGCTGCGCGTCCTCGCGAACGACGCCGCCCTTCCCTATGTGCCCGACGCCCGGTCCGACGGCGGCCCGCTCGCGCGCCCGGCGCGCGAGTGCTGGGCCGCGCACTGGGACGCGCTCGGGCCGCTGCTCGACGGCGTCGTCATGGGCGGCGCGTCCGCGCGCTCCGACGATCTGCGCCTTCCGTTCGAGCGCGCGTCGGGGCCCGCCGACGCCGTCGTGCGCATCGCCGCCGACCCGATCTTCGCCGACGACGGCCGCTCCGTCTCCGGCGTCTTCGTCCGCATCGTCGACGCCAGCGAGCGCGCCGAGGCGCTCGCCGCCCGCGACCGCGCGCGCACGCTCTTCGCGCGCTTCATGCGCCACCTGCCCGGCCTCGCGTGGATCAAGGACGCCGACGGCCGCTACGTCTATGCGAACCGCGCCGCCGAGGAGGCCTTCCGGACGCCGCGCGACGAGCTCTACGGCCGCACCGACGCAGAGATCTTCCCGCCGGAGGTCGCCGCGCAGTTCGCCGAAAACGACCGCCTCGCGCGCGCGAGCGGGTCGGGCGTGCTCGTGACCGAGCAGCTCGAGCACGGCGACGGTGTCGTGCACCGCTCGATCGTCAGCAAGTTCCCGATTCCGGACGTCGACGCGCAGCTGCTCCTCGGCGGCATGGCGATCGACGTCACCGAGCGCTGGCAGGCCGAGGAGGCGTGGCGCCAGGGCGAGGAGCGGCTGCGCCTCGCGCTGACCGCCGCGCAGATGGCCGCGTGGGAGTGGCGGCCGGTCGAGGACGGCCTCGTGATGTCGGACAACGCCGCCGAGGTGTTCGGCTTCCCGCCGGCGGCGGCGCTCGCGCTGGGCGCGCAGGCGATCGAGCTCGTGCACCCCGACGACGTCGACCCGCTGCGCGAGAGCGTCCTCAAGGCGATCGCCGAGAGTGGCACCTTCCTGGCGCGGATCCGGATCGTGCGGCCCGACACCGGCGAGGTGCGCTGGATGGAGCCGCACGGCCAGGTGGTGCGCGACGACGACGGCGGGCTGCGCCTGTTCGGCGTCGTCACCGACGTGTCCGAGCGCGAGCGCGTCGAGGGCCTGCTCGGCACGCAGCGCCACGTGCTCGAGCTCGTCGCGCGCGGCGCGCCGCTCGAGCGCTGCCTCGAGGACCTGTGCCGCGGCGTCGAGCGGATCGACGGCCGCGCGCGCGCGTGCGTCGCGCTGGCCGACCCCGAGCGCACGCGCTTCACGCACGCGGTCGCGCCCGGGCTGCCGAAGCTCGCCGCGACGCTGCGCGACCTGCCGCAGGCCGACGGCGAAGCCTGCGCGCGGGCGCTCCACGGCGGCGACGCGCTCGGCTGCGGCGACCTCGCGCGCGACGAGCGCTGGCCCGAGGCGTGGCGCTCGCTGCTGCTCGCGCACGGCGTGCGCGCCGGCTGCGCGGCCCCGATCGCCGAGGACGAGGGACCCGCGACCGGCGTCGTGCTGCTGTGCTTCGACGCGCCGCGCGCGCCCGGCGACGGCGAGCTGCGGCTGTGCGAGATGGCGCGCAACGTCGCCGGCATCGCGCTGCGACGCGACCGCGCCGAGCAGGCGCTGCGCGTCAGCGAGGAGCGCTACCGCTCGCTCTCGCAGGCGCTCACGTCAGTCGTCTGGACGACCGACGCCGAGGGCCGCTTCGTCGCGCCGCAGCCGGGCTGGGCCGCGTACACCGGGCAGAGCGAGCCCGAGCTGTGGGACTTCGGCTGGGCCGATGCGCTCCACCCCGACGACCGACCGGCCGTGCCCCCCCCCGGGGGGGCGGCGCGCGCCGCCCGCCCCCCGGAACCCGCGGCGGGGGCCCAGGTGCCCCCGGCGCAGCGCGCGCTCGGCCCGCTCGCGCTCCTCGACGTC
>CAZQYK010000330.1:0-5437 GCA_964597285.1 uncultured Spirochaetales bacterium | reverse complement strand
ACATCCAGGCCGTGGAGCTCCAGGACGTGCAGCCGCCGCAGGTGGTGCGCGCGGCGTTCGACGACGTGGTCGCAGCCACCCAGGACGCCAGCCGCGCCGTGAACGAGGCCGAGGGCTACCGCAACGAGGTGCTGCCGAGCGCGCGCGCCGAGGCCACCGAGCTGCTCCAGTCGGCCGAGGGCTACCGCGAGACGAAGGTCGCCGACGCGACCGGCGAGGCCGCGCGCTTCGTCGCCGTCGCCGAGGAGTACCGCAAGGCGCCCGAAGTGACGCGCAAGCGCCTGTACCTCGAGACGATGGAGGAGGTGCTGCCGCCGGTGGAGAAGGTGATCATCGGATCGGAGGGCGCGCCGGTGCTGCCGTATCTGCCGCTCGGCCGCGACAGGGCGCCGGCCCGATGAGGCGCCTCGTGCTCGGCGTCGCCGTGCTCGTCGCGATCGCGGCCGGCGCGGTCGCCGCCGGCAACCTCGGCATCCCGCCGGTCGTGATCACGCGCGAGGGCGAGCAGAAGCTGATCCTGCGCCTCGGAGACGTGCGCCGTACCACCGAGCCCGGGCTCTCGGTGATGATCCCCTTCCTCGACGACGCGCGCACCTACGACCGCCGCTGGCTGCACAACAGCACCGAGGCCCTCGACATCCAGACGAAGGACGGTGAGCAGCTGCTGATCGACAACTACACGGTCTGGCGCATCGTCGACCCGCGCGCGTTCCTCGCGTCCTTCCCCGGCGACCGGCCGGCCGCCGAGCAGCGCATCGATCGCGTCGTCCGCGACGAGGTGCGCGAGGTGATCGGACGCCACACCCTGACCGAGGTGCTCAAGGACCAGCGCGTGCCGATCATGGAGGCGATCAGCGCGAACGTGCGCGCGGAGCTGGCGGGCACCGGCATCGAGGTGGCCGACGTGCGGATCAACCGCACCGAGCTGCCGAAGAGCACCGAGGAGTCGGTGTACGCGCGGATGACGACCGAGCGCGAGCGCCTCGCGAAGAAGAACCGCGCCGAGGGCGACGAGCGCGCGCGGCGGATCCGCGCCGAGGCCGACCGCGAGGCGCGGGTGATCGTCGCGCGCGCGCGGCGCGACGCCGAGATCACGCGGGGCGAGGGCGACGCCGAGGCGACGCGGATCTACGCCGAGGCCTACCGCCAGGACCCCGAGTTCTACGCGTTCCGGCGCAGCCTCGAGGCGTACCGCAAGACGATCGACGGCCGCACGACCCTCGTGCTGTCGCCGGACGCCGAGTTCTTCCGCTACCTCGAGGGCGCCAGCCCGCCGCGCTGAGCGATCGCTCAGCGGCCGACCCGGGCGAGGCGCCAGAGACCGAAGAGCGCGAAGAGCGCGATCAGCAACCAGGGCGTGAGGACGCCGTCGGGGGCGAAGAGCGACGAGCCGGCGCGCAGCGCGTAGTACGCGCCGAGGATCCCGACGCCCTCGAGCGCGGCGACCGCGAGGCTGCGCGAGCGCTCGACCGCCATCCCGAGCGGCAGGCCGAGGAGCGCGAAGAGCAGCACGTTCAGCGGTTCGGCGAGGCGCGCGTGCCACAGCGCGCGGTAGCGCTCGCCGCCGCGCCCCTCGCGGCGCAGTCCGTTCACGTAGTCGCCGAGGCTGCGCAGCGTGAGCTCGCGTGGGTCGGCGCCGAGCAGGCTCAGGTCGCTCGTGCGGCCGAGGTCGAGCCAGTCGGTCTCGCGAAGCTCGCTGTGCGGCGGCGCCTCGGGGTCGTCGGGTGCGAACTCGCGGACGCGCGCGCGCTCGAGGCGCCAGCGGCGGTCGGGCTCGATGCGGGCGAGCTCGGCGTGGACGCTGCGGAGCAGCCGCCCGCTCGCGTCGCGCTGGTAGACCCGCACGCCGCGCAGCGTGCGGCTGTCGCGGTCGACCGACTCGGCCGACAGCAGCGTGTCGCCGCGGCTCTCCCAGAACGCGCCGCCGGCCTGGTAGAGCGCGCTCGCGTCGGCGTCGGTGGCGCGGGCGAAGCGGCGGGAGGCCTCGAGCACGACCGTCTCGTCGAGCGCCAGCGCGAGCGCCGAGAGCGCCGCCGCCGCGGCCAGCACCGGCAGCGCGAGTCGGCGCGGCGAGATCCCGCTCGCCTTCGCGGCCAGGATCTCCAGGGAGCGCGCGGGCACGCCGAGACATAGAATCGCCGCGCCGTACGAGGCCGCCGGGATCAGGTAGCCGAGGTAGTAGGAGACCAGCTTCAGGAAGAGGTAGGACGCGGCGCCGGCGACACCGTCGCCGAACTCGAGGATGTGGTCGAGGTTCACCATCATCTCGACGATGGCGATCACGAGCATCGACACGACCACGATTCCGGCGTAGAAGGTCAGGTAGCCGGAGACGAAGTAGCGCGACAGGATGCGCACGGCGCGGAAGCCTAGCAGGAAGCCATCGTGAAGGTCTTGAACGGGAGCGCGGCAGCCGAGGGGTCGCTGGTCCGCCCGATCGTGACGGTCGGGAACTTCGACGGGATCCACCTGGGGCACCAGGCGATCCTGAGCACGGTCGTGCGGCGCGCGGGCGACCTCGGCGGCGAGGCGGTCGTCTACACCTTCGAGCCGCACCCGCGCAAGGTGCTGCGCCCCGAGAGTGCGCCGGGGCTGCTGACGACGCTCGACCAGAAGATCGAGCTGCTCGCCGGCCACGGCGTCGACGCGGTGATCGTCGAGCCCTTCACGCTCGAATTCGCGCGCACCGACGCGGAGTCGTTCATCCGCGAGTGCCTGCGGCGCCGGATCCGCCCCGTCGAGGTCTACGTCGGCTACGACTTCCACTTCGGTCGCGACCGCGCCGGCTCGATGCGGCTTCTCACCGAGCTCGGTCCGCGCCTCGGCTTCGCGGTGACGATCGTGCCCGAGGTCACCGTCGACGAGGGCGACGTCAACTCGACGCGCATCCGGCGACTGCTGGCCGACGGCCTGCCGGAGCTCGCCGCGCGGATGCTCGGCCGCCCCTACGCGGTGCGCGGCAGCGTGGTGCGCGGCGACGAGCGCGGCCGCACGCTCGGCTTTCCGACCGCGAACCTCGACCCCGAGAGCGAGGTGCTGCCGGCCACCGGCGTGTACGCCGCCGAGCTGCGCCTGCTCGACACGGGCGACCCGCCGGCCGAGACGCGGCTGCCGGCGGTCGCGAACGTCGGCCATCGCCCCACCTTCGAGGAGGGCGGCGCGCTGCTCGCCGAGGTGCACGCGATCGACTGGAGCGGCGACCTCTACGGGCGGCGCGTCGAGCTCGCGTTCGCGCTGCGGCTGCGCGGCGAGCGGCGCTTCCCCGACGTCGAGGCGCTGCGCGCGCAGATCGCCGCCGACGTCGACGAGGCGCGGCGGCGGCTCGGAGCCCCGCGTTGAGCCGAGCCGCGCGGCTGCGCGATCCCCGCGTCTGGCTCGCGATCGCGGTGACGGCCTTCGCGCTGTGGCTGACGCTGCGCGGCGTCGACCTCGACGCGCTGGTCGCCGAGTTCCGGCGCGCGCGCTGGGGCGTGCTGCTCGGGCTCTCGATCCCGGCGCACCTCGCGGCGGTGTGGCTGCGGGCGCTGCGCTGGCGGCACCTGACCGACCCGATCCAGCCGATGCCGCGCGCCGCGCTGATCCGCGCGGTGGCGATCGGCTTCATGGGGAACAACCTGTTTCCGCTGCGCATCGGCGAGCTGATGCGGGTGTGGGCGCTCTCGCGCGACACTGGGGCGCCCGTCTCCGCGGTGCTCGGCACCGTGGTGCTCGAGCGCGTGATCGACGCGCTCTGCGTCGTCGGGATGGCGGTGGGCGTGATCCTGCTGTGGGGCGGGCCGAGCGACGCGTGGCGCTCGACCGTGCTCGGCTTCGCGCCGCTGGCGCTGCTGCCGCTCGTGGCGCTCGGCGCGCTGCGCGCGGCGCCGGAGCCGACGCTCGGCCTGGTCGGCTGGCTGCTGCGGCCGGCGCCGGAGCGGCTGTCGACGTGGGTCGTCGAGCAGCTGCGCGGCTTCGCGCGCGGCCTCGGCGGCCTGCGCGGCGGCACGCACCTCGTGTGGATCGCCGTGCACTCGGTCGGGATCTGGCTCGTCGCGTCGACGCTGCCGATCCTCGCGGCGTGCTGGGCGCTCGGCGTCGACTTCGGCACTCCGGCGCGTACGCTCGCAGCCGGCTGGACGACGCTCGCGGCGCTCGGCATCGCGGTCGCGCTGCCGTCGGCGCCGGGCTTCTTCGGGCTCTACCACTCGGCGTGCCGGCTCGTGCTCGAGCGCTTCGGCGTGCCGGCGGAGACTGCCGTCGCGATCGGGACGCTCTCGCACGCGGTCTTCTGGGTCACGCTGACCGCGCTCGGCCTCGTGCTGCTGCGCCGCGGCCGCGCCGACCTCGGCGAGACGCTGCAGATGGCGCGCCGCTAGCGGGCCGCGGCCCCGATCCGGCCTCCGGGGGCCCTTCCTGGCCCGTCGCGGGCCTCCGAGGACCGGTAAAGCTCGCGCGGCCGCGAACCGATATCCGGCGGGATCCCGGAGGTTTCGCGGGCCCAGAGGGGGTGCGCGTCGGGGGGGGGGTCGCCCGTGCGCCCGCGCGGGCTGCGGGAGGGCTTGTGAACGAGCGGATCGGCGAGCTCCTGGTCAAGGAGAACCTGCTGACCGCCGAGCAGCTGCGCGAGGCGCGGGCCGGCGCGAAGCAGAAGGGCTCCCGGCTCGGCGCGCAGATCACGCAGCTCGGCTACCTCGACGAGTCCGAGCTCGCCGAGTTCGTCGCGAAGCAGTACGGCGTCCCGTCGATCAACCTCGACGAGTTCGAGATCGACCGCGCGGTGATCGAGCTCGTGCCCGAGGAGGTCGCCGCGAAGCACAACGTGATCCCGGTGAACCGGGCCGGCTCGACGCTGATCCTCGCCACCGCCGACCCGTCGAACATCTTCGCGCTCGACGACATCAAGTTCCTGACCGGGTACAACATCCAGCCCGTCGTTGCCTCCGAGGAGGCGATCCGCCGCTGCGTCGACCAGTACTACGACCAGTCGTCCTCGCTCGAGGACGTGATGGGCGACTTCGACGACTCGGACATCGACCTGATCCAGGACGCCGCCGAGGTCGACGCGGCCGAGCTCGCGAAGGCCTCCGAGGACGCGCCGGTCGTCAAGCTGGTGAACCTGATCCTCACCGACGCGGTCAAGAAGAGCGCGTCGGACATCCACATCGAGCCCTACGAGAAGGCCTTCCGCGTCCGCTACCGCATCGACGGCGTGCTCTACGAGATGATGAACCCGCCGCTCAAGCTCAAAGAGGCGATCATCTCGCGCACCAAGATCATGGCCAAGCTGGACATCGCCGAACGGCGATTGCCGCAGGACGGTCGCATCAAGATCAAGACCCGCGTGTTCGGGCGCGTCAAGGACCTGGACTTCCGCGTCTCCGTACTGCCGACCCTGTACGGCGAGAAGATCGTCCTGCGCCTCTTAGACAAGGACAACTTGAACCTCGACTTGACGAAG
>CAZQYK010000329.1:0-16095 GCA_964597285.1 uncultured Spirochaetales bacterium | reverse complement strand
GGGGTCGTGGCCGGGCCGGTCCGCGTCGACCTCGAGCGCGTCGTCGCGCGCTCGCGCGAGGTCGCGGCGCGGATGGCCGACGGCGTGCGCCGGCTGCTCGACGCGCACGGCGTCGAGCGCTTCGATGGCCGCGGGCGGCTGCTCGGACCGGGCGCGCTGCGGGTCGACGGTGCGGGCGGCGCGCGCGAGCTGCGCGCGGCGCACGTCGTGCTCGCGACTGGCGCGCGCGCGCGCGTGCTGCCGGGGCTCGAGCCCGACGGCGAGCGGATCTGGTCGTACCGCGAGGCGATGCTCCCCGCCGCGCTGCCGCGCTCGCTCCTCGTCGTCGGCTCGGGCGCGATCGGCGTCGAGTTCGCGAGCTTCTACCGCGACCTCGGCAGCGAGGTGACGCTGCTCGAGCAGCTGCCGCGGATCCTTCCCGCCGAGGACGCCGAGATCTCTGCGCTCGCGCGCCGCGCCTTCGAGCGGCGCGGAATCCGGGTGTACACCGAGGCCGCGCTGGACGGCGTCGAGCGCGACGTCGACGGCGTCGTCGCGAGCGTAAAGCTCGCCGACGACGGGTGCGTCGCGATCGAGGCCGAGCGGGTGATCGTCGCGGTCGGGATCCGCGGCAACGTCGAGGAGCTCGGGCTCGAGACCACCGCGGCGCGCGTCGAGCGCGGCCATGTGCGCGTCGACGCGTGGTCGCGCACGGACGAGCCGGGCCTCTACGCGATCGGCGACGTGGCCGGGCCGCCGTACCTCGCGCACAAGGCGAGCCACGAGGGCGTCGCGTGCGTCGAGCGGATCGCCGGGCACGCCGGCGCGCGTCCGCTCGACCGCACGCGGGTCCCCGGCTGCACCTACGCGCGGCCGCAGGTCGCGAGCGTCGGCTGGAGCGAGGACGCGGCGCGCGAGGCCGGCCGCGAGGTGCGCGTCGGCCGCTTCCCGCTGCGGGCAAACGGCAAGGCGGCGGCGATCGACGCGGGCGACGGGCTCGCGAAGACCGTGTTCGATGCGCGCTCTGGCGAGCTGCTCGGAGCGCACCTGGTCGGCGCCGACGTCACCGAGCTGATCCACGGCTTCGCGCTCGCCCGGACGCTCGAGGCGACCGAGGCCGAGCTCTTCGAAACCGTCTTCCCGCACCCGACGCTGTCGGAGGCGATGCACGAGTCCGCGCTCGACGCGTGGTCGCGCGCGATCCACCTGCCGCCGCGGCGGGCCTGAGCGCTCGTCGGCCCTAGTTCTGGGCCGTCGTGCCGACCGCGATGCGCGTTCGGCCGTCGTCCTGCGAGCTGACGGTGACGCGCGCGTTGCGGCCTTCCTTCGTCGCCTTCAGGTCGCCGGCCGCGAGCTCGCTCACCTGCCAGCCTGTGCTCTCGAGACCGCTGCGCAGGTGCGCGAGGATCTTCTCGGCGTCGTCGTCGCTCTCGAAGGTCACGAGCATGCCGCCGCCCGGAACCGCGACCGACGTCGCCGGCTGTGCGTTCGGATAGGTCGGGATGTCGGAGGGGAAGTCGGCCGGCAGCTCGCCCTTGCTGATCAGGAGCTCCGGATCCTCCGACCCGCTCGGCGCCGGGGTCTTCGCGGCCGGCGGGGGCGTCTCGGCCGGCGCGGCGCCCTCGGAGGGGGCGGGCGCGGCCGGCGTCGGCGACGGGGTCTCTTCCCCTCCGCACGCCAGCAGCGCCAGGCAGAGGGCGACGACGAGGACGGGGCGATGAAGCATGGACTCGATCTCCCTTGCTGGAACGGCGGCAGATCCTAACCCGCGGGCCGGCGCCATGCCCGTCGGAAGATCCGCGGACCCGCGCCGTGCCCGTCCGGCGCTGCGCTTCGGGGCCCGAAGTTCCGGCGACCCCGCTCCGCTTTCGATAGTCTCCGCCCCCCGTCGCGACGATCCCGTCCGGTCGGCTGGATGGAGGCGAAGCCGTTGCAGTACCTGCGCATTCTCTCGGCGCCGCTCGTGGCCCTCGCGCTCGGCTGCGCCGGGCCGGGCGCGTCGCCGGCCGCGAGCGACGAAGCGAGCAAGGGCGATCTCTACGCGATGGGGGTCGTCGTCGGCAAGGGCTTCACGCGGCTCGCGCTGAGCGAGGACGAGGCCGAGGAGATGGCGCGCGGCTTCCGCCACGGGATCGGTGGCGACCCGGCGGTCGAGGATCCGTCGCCGGAGGCGCTGCTCCGCGCGCAGGTGTTCACCGAGCAGCGGCTGCGCGAGCAGAGCGAGCTCGAGCAGGCGTCCGCCGCCGCGTTCCTCGAGGCCGCCGCGCGCGAGGAGGGGGCGGTCCAGACCGAGAGCGGCCTCGTGCTGCGGATCCTCGAGCCGGGAAGCGGCGATCCGCCGGACACGATGCAGTTCGTGCGCCTCCACTTCCACGGAACGCTGCGCGACGGCACGGTGTTCCTCAGCACGCGCGGCGCCGAGCCGCGGCAGTACCGGCTCGGCACCGCGATCCGCTGCTGGCAGGAGGCGCTGGCGCGGGTCGGGCCGGGCGCGGTGCTCGAGGTCGTCTGCCCGCCGGAGCTCGGCTTCGGCGTCGCCGGGATGCCGCCGAAGGTGCCCGGCGGCGCCGCGCTCAGCTTCGAGCTGGAGCTGCTCGATGTGAGCGACGAGCCGTAGCGGCGCGCGCCGCCGCGGAGCCGCGCGTCGCAGCCGCTCCGGGCACGAGCCACAGCAGCGTCGCGGCGTACGCGCGCCACGGACGCCAGCGCTCGGCGCGCCGCTCGAGCTCGGCCGCGCTGCAGCCGAGCGCGCGGCGCAGGCCGAGGTCGCCGGCCGGGAACGCGTCGGGCTCGCGCAGCGCGCGCATCCGCACGAGCTCGGCCGTCCACGGCCCGATGCCGGGCAGCGCGAGCAGCGCGTCGCGCGCGGCGTCGGGATCGGCGCCGGGCCCGAGGTCGAGCCGCCCGTCCACCACCGCGGCGGCGAGCCCGCGCAGCGCGGCGGCGCGCGCGCGGGTCAGGCCGATCGTCTCGAGCGGCGCGTCGGCGAGCGCCGCGGCGTCGGGGAACGCGTGGGTCGGACCGCCGTCGTCGGCGCCGCGCAGCGCGTCGGGCAGCCGTGTCCCGAAGCGCTCGGCGACGCGTCCGGACAGCCGCGTGGCCGCCGGCACCGAGATCTGCTGGTGCAGCACAACCCGCACCGCGGTCTCGAACGGGTCCCACGCGCCGACGACGCGCACGCCGGGCAGGCGCTCGAGCCGGGGCCGCAGCAACGGATCGGCACCGAGCTGTGCGGCGATCGCGCCGGGGTCGGCGCCGAGATCGAACACCGCGCGGACGCGCTCGGCGACCGCGAGCCAGTCCGCCGGCTCGGCGCCGTGCACGCGCACCGCGATCGCGCGCGGGTCGGCCGCGAGGTCGACCTCGACGACGAGCAGTCGGCCGTCGACGCGCAGTGAGCGGCGCAGCGTCGAGCCGCGAAGCGACTCGACGCCGGGCACGCGGCGCGACGCGAGGTAGCCGAGCAGCGCGTCGGCGGCGAAGGGCGGGCGCCATGCGAGCCGGATCGCCGCCGCGTCGGCGTCGGGCCGGCGCCGCGCGCGCAGATCCCGCGGCGCGCAGCCGAACGCGGCCCGCACGGCCTCGTGGAAGCGGCGCAGGCTGCGGAAGCCGGCGGCCTCGGCGACGCGCTGCACCGGCCAGTCGGTCTCGCGCAGCAGCTGCGCCGCGAAGTGCGCGCGGCGGGTCTGGGCGATCGCGAGCGGCGCCGCACCGAGGTGCTCGACGAACAGGCGCCGCAGGTGCCGCTCGCCGATCCCGAGCCGACCGGCCAGCTCCGGCACGCCGCCGGGGCCGTCGAGCGCGCCCTCGGCGATCAGCCGCAGCCCGCGCGAGACCGTCGCCGACGTGCCGGCCCAGGCCGGCGTCCCCGGTGCGCTCTCGGGCCGGCAGCGCCGGCACGGGCGGAAGCCAGCCGACTCCGCTGCGGCCGCACAGGGCAGGAACAGGCAGTTCTCGCGCCGCGGCGTGCGGGCGGGGCACACCGGGCGGCAGTAGATCCCGGTCGAGCGCACGGCGACGAAGAAGCGCCCGTCGAAGCGCGCGTCGCGGGTGCGCAGCGCGCGGTAGCAGATCCCGGGGTCGAGCGGCGTGCGCGCTGCCGGGGCGCCGGGGTCGAGCGACATGGGGGCTTTGTAGCGCGGCGGACGCCGGCGAGGTGCGGTTTTCGGACATCGCGGGGACGCGAGCCTCGCGGTCGGCACGATCGCCGCCGGAGCGGGAGTTCGGCGCGCTTCCCGGTATGCTGGACGGCGCGAGGGTGGGGGAATCGCACTGGCGGCAGGCACGGGCAGCACCGGAAGGGCGTCGGCGGCCGGCGCAGCGCGTCCGCTCGCACGCGCGGTGCGCCCGCACCAGTGGGCGAAGAACCTGCTCGTGTTCGTGCCGCTCGCGCTGACGCCCGAGCAGGTCGGCGACCGCGCGCTGTGGCTCGCGGCGTTCGCGGCGTTCGCGGCGCTGTGCGCCGTCGCTTCGGCCGGATACCTCGTCAACGACCTGCTCGACGTCGAGGCCGACCGCGAAGACCCGGCCAAGCGCGACCGGCCGTTCGCGAGCGGCGCGCTGTCGGCGCGCGCCGGCGTCGCCGGAGCCGCGGTGCTGCTCGCGTTCGGCTTCGCGCTCTCGTGGCTCGCGACGCCGTGGAGCTTCACGCTCCACCTCGCGGCCTATCTCGTGCTGACGCTCGGCTACTCGCTCTACGTGAAGCGCCAGCTGCTGCTCGACGTGCTGCTGCTCGCCGGGCTCTACACGCTGCGGCTGCTCGCCGGCGGCGCGGCGGTCGGGATCGCGCTGACCCCGTGGCTGCTCGCGTTCTCGATGTTCCTGTTCCTCGGGCTCGCCTACGCGAAGCGCTTCGCCGAGCTGCGCTGGATGAGCGGGGCCGGTCGCAGCCACGCCGCCGGGCGCGCGTATCGCGTCGACGACCTCGGCGTCGTACTCACGCTCGGCGCGACGAGCAGCTACCTCTCGGTGCTCGTGCTCTGCCTCTACATCAACAGCGAGGGCGTGAGCCGCCACTACGGGCACGTCGAACGGCTGTGGTTGCTCGTGCCGGTGCTGCTCTACTGGGTCAGTCGCGTCTGGTTCCTCGTGCGCCGCGGCGAGATCACCGGCGACCCGGTTGCCGGCGCCGTGCGCGACCCGGCGAGCCTCGCGTGCGGGCTGCTGATGGGCGCCGTGCTGATCTCTGCGACGCTCGGGCGCTGAACGGGACCGCGCCCAACGGGCGTCAGCCGCTCTTCGCGCTGCGCAGCGGCACCGGGCGCGGGCCGGCGCCGCTCTCGGTGATCTCGCGCGCCTTGCGCTCGACCAGGCCGAGGCTCACGGGGCGCTCCTGCGCCGAGTAGCCCGCGAGCAGCGCGCGGTCGGCGAGCAGGTTGAGCAGGCGCGGGCAGCCGCGCGACGTCGCGTAGAACACCTGGCCGGCGCCGCTCGGGAAGATCGACCCGTAGTCGCCGCCTGCGACGCGCAGCCGGTGGCTCAGGTACACCTCGATCTCGCCCTCGCGCAGGTTCTCGACGTGGTGCTCGAGCGCGATGCGCTGGCGCAGCGGCGACATCACCGGCGTCATCAGCACGTCGCGCAGCTCGGGCTGCCCGGTCAGCACGATCTGGAGCAGCTTCTCGGTGTTCGTCTCGAGGTTCGACAGCAGCCGCACCTGCTCGAGCAGGCCCTCGGCGAGGTTCTGCGCCTCGTCGATCACGAGCACCGTGTTCAGGCCGCGCTCGAGGCGCGCGAGCAGGAACTTGTTGAGCGCGATCAGGTAGTCGGCCTTGGTCTGGAAGGTGCCCTCGAGACGGAACTCCGCGGCGATCAGCTTGAACAGGTCGAGCCCGGAGAGCTCGGCCGTGTTCATCACGAGCGCGGTCTCGATGTTCGCCGGGATCTGGTCGATCACCGCGCGCAGCAGCGTCGTCTTGCCGGCCCCGATCTCGCCGGTCAGGAGCAGGAAGCCCTTGCGGCGCGTGATGCCGTAGTAGAGCGTCGCGAAGCCCTCTTCGTGGGTCTCGGAGGGCCACAGGAAGCGGGGGTCCGGCGTCAGCGAGAACGCCGACTCGGTGAGGCCGTAGAACGATTCGTACATCGATGCGCCTCAACGGCCGTCGCGCGCGGGCGCGAGAGTCGCGTGGTGGACGTTACCGAATCCCCGAGGGGAGAACAATCGAAGCCGCGTCGCGACGTCCGATTGCGCTTGAACCTTCCGATAGAAACGCGTTTGAATCATGGGGGTCTCCCCGCAGGAAGGCGCAGCGGACGGGCAGGTTCGGCGCCAACGGTGCGGCGCCTGTCGGGGTCGGGCCGGTCGGAAACTTTGGTGTAACCGGCTAGCCTCTGCGCGCCACCTGACTACTTGATGAAGCAGCAGCTCCTCGTTGTTCTCCCCCGGCGCGCCGGCGATGGCTGTGGTGAAATCCCTTGCTGAGATCGCACGGATCGCTGATCCAATCCGCGCTCTACGTCGTCGACGTCCTCGGTTCTGCGCTGCTCTTCGTCGCGGCGATCTCGCTGCCACAGCTGGCGGCCCCCGCCGAGGCAGGCGCCGTCTCGCTGCTCGTTCCCGGCCTCGTGGCCAGCCTCGCCTGGTCCTTCGTGCTCGGGCAGCTCGAGCTCTATCAGTCCCAGCGACGCCGCGATCTCGCGCACCTCCTCGCGCGCCTCGCCTTCGCCGGCGCGCTCTCCACGGTGTTGGTCGCAGCGACCGTGACCTTGGTTTCAGCTCCGGTCACCTGGACCTTTCCGCTCGCGTTCGGCGCCGCACAGTTCGTGATGCTGGCGTCGTTGCGCACGGTCGGCTTCGTCGGCCTGCGCTGGATGCGGCGCCGCGGCCACAACACCCGCTACGTGTTGATCGTCGGCTCCGGAACCCGCGCCCGGCACGTCGTGCAGGTGCTCGAGCGCCACCGCGAGTGGGGCCTCGAGGTGGTCGGCTACCTCGACGACGGCGAGGCGTCGCACGATCCCCACATCCCGAGCGACCGGATCCGCAAGCTCGTCGACCTGCCGATGATCCTGCGCGAGCAGGTCGTCGACGAGGTGATCGTCGCGTGCCCGCGCTCGATGCTCGGCGACATCGGCCCGGTCGTGTCGACCTGCGCGATCGCGGGCATTCCGATGACGGTGCTCTCCGACCTGTTCGGCGACTACCTGCCGCCGCCGCGTGTCGCGCGCTTCGGCTCGCTGGCGGCGCTGAGCTTCGCGCCGGTCCACCACAGCCGGCCGATGCTCGCGGTCAAGCGGCTGATCGACATCGCCGGCTCCGCCGCGGTGCTCGCCGTCGCGTCGCCGCTGATCGCCGTCGCGGCGATCGCGATCAAGCTCGACACGCGGGGCCCGGTGTTCTTCCGCCAGATCCGCAGCGGTCAGTACGGGCGTCCGTTCACGATGATGAAGCTGCGCACGATGACGACCGACGCCGAGCAGCGCCGCGCCGAGCTCGAGCGCGACAACGAGATGGACGGCCCGGTGTTCAAGATCCGCCACGACCCGCGCGTGACGCGGGTCGGCAAGTGGCTCCGGCGCTGGAGCCTCGACGAGCTGCCGCAATGCTGGAACGTGCTGCGCGGCGACATGAGCCTGGTGGGCCCGCGGCCGCCGCTGCCGCACGAGGTGGCCGAGTACGCGACCTTCGACCGCCGCCGCCTGTCGATGCGCCCCGGCATCACCTGCCTCTGGCAGGTGGGCGGACGCAACAGCCTCGACTTCGGCAGCTGGGTGAAGCTCGACCTCGAGTACATCGACACCTGGTCCGTCGGCAACGACCTGAAGATCCTGCTGCGGACGATTCCGGCGATCGTGCGCGGCACGGGAATGTGAAGGCCCGGTCGCATCCGAAGGCCCAACGGCGCCCGAGGCTGCGGTAGCATCCGTCCGATGCTGCGGTCGGGCCCCATCCCCCGCGCGCTCGGCGCGGCACTCGTCGCCTCCGTCGCGCTCGCGCTGTGCGCGTGCAGCGCGGTCGATCGCGACCGGCTGCGCGCCCGCTTCGGCGATGCCGACGCGCAGCTCCGGCTCGCCGCGGCGCTCGAGCGCGGCGAGGGCGTCGCGCGCGACGCGACCGGGGCGCTGCACTGGTATCGCGAGGCCGCCGGCCAGGGCCGCACCGAGGCCGCCGCGGCGCTCGCGCGGATCCACCTCGAGGGCGAGCTCGTCGCCGCCGACCCCGACGAGGCGCTGCGCTGGCTCGAGGTCACGGCCGAGGCCGGGACGCCCGAGGAGCAGCTCGCGCTCGCGCTGCGGCTGGAGTCGGGCGACGGCGTGCCGGCCGACGCGCGCCGGAGCGCCGACTGGCTCGAGCGCGCCGCGGCCGGCGGCATCGTGGAGGCGCAGCGGCGCCTCGGGATCGCGTACGCCCAGGGCGACGGCGTGCTGCGCGACTACGGCCGCTCGGCGGAGTGGTTCGAGAAGGCGGCCGAGCAGGGCGATCGCGAGGCGCAGAACCGGCTCGGGATCCTGTACACGAGCCCGCTCGGACCGCCGCAGGACTTCGCGAAGGCGGCGGAGTGGTTCCGCCGCGCCGCCGAGCAGGGCGATCCCGACGCGCAGCTGAATCTCGCGATGCTCTACCAAGAAGGGCTCGGAGTCGGCGCGGCCGACCCCGCCGAGTCCCTCGCGTGGGTGCGCCGCGCCGCCGACGGCGGGCACGCGCCCGCGCAGCTGCGGCTCGCCGCCGCGTACGAGAAGGGCAGCGGCGTCGAGCAGAGCCTCGAGCAGGCGCGCGGCTGGTACGAGAAGGCGGCCCGGGGCGGCGAGGGCGCGGCGGCGCAGCGCGTGCTCGAGCTCTTCGACGAGGGCGCGTTCGGCGTGGTTCCGCTCGACGAGCGGCTGCGTTGGCTCGAGCTGGGCGCCGAGGCGGGCGCCGCCGGCGCGCTGGCCGAGCTCGGCCTGCGCCACGCCGAGGGCGACGGGGTCCCGGAGGAGCCCGAGGCGGCCTTTCGCTGGACGCGCGCCGCGGCGATGCAGGGCCACGTGACGGCGCAGAACCGGCTCGGGGTGATCTACGAGCTCGGGATCGGCACCGAGAAGGACCCGCGCCAGGCCGCGAAGTGGTACCGCCGCGCGAGCGAGAAGGGCGATCTCGAGGCCACCGCGAACCTGGCGCTCGCGTATCTCGGCGGCATGGGCGTGGAGCAGGACGCCGTCGAGGGAATCCGCCTGCTGCGGGTCGCCGCCGACGGCGGCCAGCGCGATGCGCTGTATGTGCTCGGCCTGCGCCACCGCACCGGCGAGGGCGTCAAGAAGGACGAGGTCGAGGCCGCGCAGCTGATCCGAGCCGCCGCCGAGAAGGGCCTGACCCGCGCGCAGACCCAGCTCGGCGTGCTGTACGCGAACGGCTCCGGCGTGACGCGCGATCGGGCGCTCGGCTACGCGTGGATGTCGATCGCGGCCGCCGGCGGGGACGAGGACGCCGAGCGGGTGCGCAGTGAGCTCGAGCGCCAGATGCGTCCGCAGGCGCTCGCCCGCGCGCGGCAGCTCGCCGCCGAGCTGCGCGCGAAGATCCCGGCTGAGGGCTAGGAGGGCGCGGCCCGCCCCCGCACCTAGAACATCGCGGCCAGCCCGCGGACGTCGACGACGCGGCGCCCAGCGCCGGGGCTCAGCAGCGGCCGCCTCACCCCCGCGCCCGGGTCGAGCGACTGGACCGCCCCGGTGTCGAGGTGCTGGAGCACGATCTCGTCGCCGGCGACACCGTCGAGGTCGAGCGAGCCGGCGACGCGCAGGCGGTGGTCGCCGCTCGCCGTCGGCAGCGCGGCGACCTGGAACAGCGCGGCGCCGTAGAACGTCGCGAGCGTGAGCGCGCCGCCGCCGTCGCGCAGCAGCAGGTCGCGCGTCCCGCGGCCGTCGTAGTCGGCGACGCCGACCACCTCGACTCCGGGAGCGACCGAGAGCACCGCCCTGTCGACGCGCAGCGCGAGGCGCAGCAGGCCGCCCGACGAGAGATTCGTGAAGGTCCAGAGCCGCACTTGATAGGGCGTGCGCCAGACCAGGTCGGGCGCGCCGTCGCCGTCGAAGTCCGCCGCCGAAGCGAGCGTCGCGTCCGTCGGCGCGTCCATCGCGTACACGCGCTGCAGCGAGCCGTAGCGCATGTCCCAGAGCTCGACGCGCCGGGCCGCGGGGTCGTGGACGACGAGCTCGTTCGCGGCGTCGCCGTCGAAGTCGGCGGCTCCGACCACGCGCGCCCCCGGCGCGAGCTGCGCGCTTCCGCCGGCGACCGGCGCGATCGCAGCGGCGTCCCAGAGCTCGATCCGGCCCGTCGTCGGGTCCTGCCAGACGATGCGGTCGGCGCCCGGGGCCAGCGAGACGCGCGCGACCGGGGTCCACGGCTCCGGCAGCCCCTCGGCACCGTCGAGCAGCGCTCCGTCGGCCAGCGCGCGGAACTCGAGCGCCGGGCAGCTCGGGCAGTGCAGCGTCCACTCGCCGTCCACCGGCAGGCGGGGGGCGGCCAGGATCTCGATCGACTGTGACGCGAGCGACATCGGCCCGACGATCGTCGCGCCGGTCGCGTCGCGGCCGACCGCGCGCACGGCGATCGCCAGCGTCTCGCCGGGGCTCACCGGGATCGTCGCCTCCGGGCCCGCGACCAGGTTGAAGATCTTCCATCCCCCCTGGTTCCGGGAGACGTAGACGAGGTAGCCGGTCGGCCGGCCGGTGGCCGCCGCCCATGCGAAACGCACCTCGTCGACGCCGACGAGCTGATTGGAAGCGGCCGGAGCCGCCGCGCTCCACAGCGCGATCGCCAGGCCGGCGACCGCGCCGCGTGCGCACCGCGCCCATGACGTGCCCACGCTCGATTCCTTCGCTGCGGGGGCGACCGGGGAGAGGGAAGGTCGCGCCCGCGAAGACTGCTGCCGTCCGAGATTTCCACCCCGGCGACGCCGGAGTGCGCGGCGAGGATCCTACGCGAGAACCCGAGTTGCGCGTGTGACCGCCGTCACCGGAGACGGCCGGACGCGCTCAACCCAGCTCTTCGTCCTCTTCGACCGCGCTCGCGCGCACCGGGTGGGGGGCGTAGTCGGCCCCGTCGTCCCAGCCCGGGATCGAGCGCGCCTGCTCGAGCCACGACGCGGCCAGGTCGTCGTCGACGACGACGCCGCTGCCGTCGAAGCCCTCGGTGACGGCCTCCCACAGCTCCTGGCCGCCGCTCTCCCACCAGCGGCGCGACGAGAACTCGAAGTCGATCGACAGCCGCGTCATGCGCGCCTCACCGACGGCAGCATCACGGGTGCGTCACCCGACCACGTAGCGCAGCGTTCCGTCGCGCGTCTCGACGCGGTCGGCGTCGCCGGCGATCCGCAGGTGCTCGAGATGCGCGTAGGTCTCGCTCTCGGCCATCGGACCCCAGCTGCGCGGGCGGAACAGCTGCTGCGAGAAGGCCTGCACCGTCTCGGGCACTCCGAACTCGCGCGAGATCGCGCGCACGCGTTCGAGCCGGTCCTGGTGGTGGCGCTGGATCGCCCGGGTGCGGTCGGCGAGGTCGTCGAAAGGATGGCCGTGCGCCGGTAGCACCTGGCTCACGCCCTGGATCTCGGCGACGCGGTCGAGGCTGTAGAAGAACGACGCCAGCGGATCCGGCGAGCTGCTGATGCCGGAGATGTGCGGCGTGATCGTCGGCAGCACGTGGTCGCCGGCGAGCAGCACGCCGGACTCGGGGTCGTGCAGGCAGATGTGGTCGCCGGTGTGGCCGGGCGTGTGCGTCACGAACCACTCGCGCCCGCCGAGCGCGAGCACGTCGCCGTGCTCGACGGGGTGCGTGATCACCGGGATGAACGAGCGGCCGAGCCAGCGCGCGATCTGCCAGCGCATCCGCACGAGCAAGGGCGGCCGCGGGCGCTGGCCACCCCACGGTGTCCGGCCCTCGCTGCGCGCGCGCACGAGGATCGCATGGGCGTCGTCGATCGCTGCCTGCAGGCCCGGCGGCAGCTCGTCGGCGTCGGCCTCGGCGTCGGCGCCGCCGTGCGCGTGGCGGTGGTGCGCGGCGAGGTCGTCGACCGAGACCTCCGGCTCCTCGAGCGCGGAAAAGGGGCCGAACTGGAAGCGGTGATGCGCGACGATCCGCGCCCCCGCCTCCTTCGCGAAGCGCGCCGCGGCGCCGAAGTGGTCGGGGTGCGAGTGCGTGACGATCACCGTGTGGACGTCGCGCATGCGCAGGCCGGCGCGGGCCAGGCGCTCGCCGAGCACCCGCCACGTGCCCGGGCCCGGTAGGCCCGGGTCGACGACGGCGGCGCCGCGTGCGTCCGGAATCGCATAACAATTGACGTGGCCGAGGCCGGGCAGCCGGATCGGGAGCTCCATTCGCAGCACGCCGCCGGCCAGCTCGGTCACGTCGGGTCGCGCAGGCTCCTGCTCCTGGCGTCGCGCCATGGGGTCGGACACTAGTGAACTCGGACGCGGTCGGCAGGCGCGGATCGGCGTCGGGATGCGGCGTTCGGGAGGCGCGATCGCCCGGCGGCGTCGGTGGCGCTGGGCCATACTACCGCGATGCTGCGGCCCGCGGTCCTCGTCCTGACCTTCGTCACCGGCTTCACCGGTCTCGCGTACGAGGTCACCTGGCAGAAGTACCTCGCGATCCTGCTCGGAGCGCACAGCGAGGCGACCGCCGCGGTGCTCGGTCTGTTCCTCGGCGGGCTGTCGCTCGGCTACTGGATCTTCGGCGCGCTGACCCGTCGGATGGTCGAGCGCAGCGAGCGGAGCGGGCGCCCGCCGCCGCTGCTCGTCGTGTACGGCGCCGTCGAGGCCGCGATCGGCCTGCTCTGCGTGTTCTTCCCGTGGACCTTCTCGGGGGTGCGCACGGTCTCGGTGCTCCTGCCGACCGGCGTCGGCGCGCTCGGCTTCGGCGTCGACGTCGCGCTCGCGGCGCTGCTGGTGCTGCCGCCGGCGGTGCTGATGGGCGGGACGATTCCGATCCTCACCCAGGCGCTGGCGCGCAGCCTCGAGGACGCGACGCGGCTGCACGCCTTCGTGTACGCGTTCAACACCGCCGGCGCCTTCGCCGGGGCGCTCGCGTCGGGCTTCGTGCTGGTGCACTGGCTCGGCCTCGAGGGCGTGATGCGCGCAATGGGCGCCGTCAACCTGGTAGTCGGAGCGCTGCTCGCGCTGCTCGGCGCGCAGCGGCGCGAGATCGTGCGGCTCGAGGTGGGCGGCGAAGAAGCGGCGCCACCGAGCGCGGCCCCGGCCGTCTACGGCGTCGTCGCGATGCTGGTCGGCTTCGCGATGATGGCGTTCCAGACCTCGATCATCCGCATCGGCGGGCTCTCCTTCGGCTCGAGCGAGTACACCTTCTCGATGGTCGTCGCGGTGTTCGTGCTGTGCATCGCGCTCGGCAGCGCCGGCGTGTCGCTGCTGCCGCGGATCGGCCGCTGGCTGCTGCCGGCGACGCTGTGGGCGCTCGCGGCGCTCTTCGCCGGGCTCTACGCGCTGCTCGAGACCGGCCCGTACTGGGCCCACCTGCTGCGCACGATCTTCCGCGACGACGTGGCCGGCTTCGGGCCGTTCTGGGCGCTGGCCTTCGCCGGCGTGCTCGTCGCGATCGGGCCCGCGGTGATCCTCTCCGGCGCGACGCTGCCGCTGCTCTTCCACTCGCTCAAGCGCGAGGTCGGCGACCTCGGCGCCCGGGCCGGGCGGCTGTACAGCCTGAACACCGTCGGCTCTCTGGGCGGCGCGCTGCTCGGCGGCTACGCGCTGCTCTTCGTGCTCGACCTGCACCACGTCTACCGGATCGGCGTCGCGCTGCTCGTGCTCGCGGCCGCTCTCGCGACGCTGATGCACTACCCGGGGCTGCGCTTCGCCGGGGTCGCCGTCGTGCTGCTGGCGGCGCTGGTCGGCGTCGCGTCGCTGCCGGCGTGGCGGGCGAGCTGGCTCGCGGCCGGGATGTTCCGCGAGCGCCAGGCGCGGGCGTGGACGCACGGGGGCCCGTGGGCCGTGCCGCACCACCAGCTGCAGTTCTCGTTCTACGACGACGACCCGAACAGCTCGGTCGCGGTGCAGGAAACCGGCCCCGCGGAGCAGGCGAGCCGCAGCATCATCGTCAACGGCAAGTCCGACGGGAACACGCTCGGCGACTACGCGACGATGGCGATGGCCGCTCTGGTGCCGGCGCTGCTCGCCGAACGCGTCGAGCACGCGTTCGTGATCGGCTACGGCACCGGCGTCACCGCCGGCGAGCTCGCAGCGCTCGACGAGGTCGAGAGCGTCACCGTCGCCGAGATCTCTCCCGCCGTCGTCGACGCGGCGCCCTTCTTCGACTTCGCGAACCTCGAGGCCTCGAAGAGCCCGAAGGTCGAGATCGTCCGCAGCGACGCGTACCGCGCGCTGCTGAAGGGCCGTCGCGAGTACGACGTGATCGTCTCCGAGCCGAGCAACCCGTGGGTGACCGGCAGCGAGATGCTCTTCTCGCAGGAGTTCCTGAGCGAGGCACGCGACCGCCTGTCGCCGCGCGGCGTCTACTGCCAGTGGTTCCATCTGTACGAGACGAACGACGAGGCGGTGGAGCTGGTGCTGCGCACCTACGCGTCGGTGTTCGACCGCGTCGCGATCTGGTCGGTGAATGGGGTCGACCTGCTGCTGCTCGGCTTCCGCGATGCCTCGCTCGCGCTCGACCTCGACCGGCTGATGGAGCGGATGTTCCAGCCCGACTTCGTGGAGGCGCTGAACCGACTGAACTTCGACGGGCCGGCCGCGCTGCTCGCGCACGAGGCGGTGCCGCTCGGCGTGGTGAATGCGGCGCGGCTCGAGGGGCCGGTGCACTCGCTCTATCGGCCGCGGCTGAGCCACGTCGCCGGCCGCGGCTTCTTCGTCGGTCGGCAGGGAAAGCTGCCCTTTCTCGGCTACGGCGAGCCGGCGCGGATCGGCCTCGAGAACTCGCTGCTGCGCCGGCGGCTCGAGCGCTTTCCCGGGCCGGTGCCGCAGTCGGTGCAGGCGCGCATCGTCCGCCACTCCTGCGGCACGCTGCTCGCGAGCTGCGAGGCGCTGCTCGCCGAGTGGCTCCGCGACCGCCCACAGCAACCGTTGCCGGCGTGGGTGCGCGAGATCCCGCGCTCGCAGCAGCGCCTCGCGACCGCGCGCAGGCTGCGCCCGCTACTCGAGCCGAGCGCCGACGGGTCCGACGGGCCGCTGCGCCCCGCGGCGGCGCTCGAGCGCACGCGTCTGTTCCTCGAGCACTCGACGGCGCTCGCGCCCTTCGTGCCCGCGGCGCTCGTCGGCGTCTGGCAGCGCTGCGGCGGGCCCGGCGCGGAGGGGCCGTGCCGCCGCGGGCTCGAGCTCGCGCAGCGCCTCGCGCGCGGCGAGCCGGTGCCGCCGGTCGAGGGCTGGCTCGCGCGTGCCGAGAGCAACGGCGCGCCCGAGGCCGCTACATCGCGCTCGCCGCGCGTCGCTCAGACAGAGCCACGGCATGCAGCAGACGAGCCCGAAGCCGAGGATCCTCCGGAGGCGGAAGCGTCTCCGCGAGCGCCCGCGCTCCCGCCGCCAGCTGCGGGGCGTTCCGACGGCTGAGCACGCCGCCGAGCGCGTCGAGGTCGAGCCAGGCGAGCTCGCTGCGTCCGAGCCGCGCGACCGCGCGCGCGTGGATCAGCAGCAGCCGCGCCTTGCGCTCGCGGGCCAGCAGCTGCTCGAAGTCGGCGACCGCCGCGTCGAGCCCCTCGGTCTCGCCGATCTCGACACGCCACGCGATGCGCAGCTCGGCCGCCTCTCGGAAGAGCAGCTCGCCCGGCCGCCAGCGCGCCAGGTCGGCGTCGAGCGCGCGCAGCTTCGACCAGTCGGCGACCCGGATCGCGCGTCCGGAGTCGACGACCGCCCGCGCGGGCGCCGACAGCCGGTCGCGGACGCTGTCCGCGTCGACCAGCGCGAGCCCGAGCGCCGCCGTCTCCGAATCCGGCCGGACCCCGAGCGCCCGGTTCAAGTGCTCGATCGCGAGGGCGCCCTGGCCGGTCTCCAGCGCGAGCCAGCCGAAGCCGATCTCGCGCTGCGGCGAGTCCAGCGCGCTCGCGACGCGCCGCGCCCGCTCGGTCTCGCGCAGCTCGACCAGGCGTCGCACGAGCGCCGCGACGTCGAGCTGGGATGCGAGCGCGGGCAGCGGGTCGAGACGATCGAAGGGGTCGCTCGGCCACGCCTCGGCCAGCGACGGCTCGC
>CAZQYK010000328.1:0-9572 GCA_964597285.1 uncultured Spirochaetales bacterium | reverse complement strand
TTCGCGTACTTCTCGTCCTGCGCGTAGAGCGCCGACAGCAGGCGCAGCCACGGCTCCTTCGGCGGCGGCGAGATCTCGATCGCCTTCTTCGTGAACGCGATCGCGTGCTGGAAGCGCTTCGTCTGGAAGTGGGCCAGCGCCATGAAGTAGAGGTGGTCCGGATTGTACTCGGGCGTGTAGCGCATGCCCTCGTGGAACCACTCGAGCGCCTGCTCCCACTCCTCGAGGGTCAGGTAGATCTGCGCGATGCCGAAGCGCAGACCGGTGTCGACCGAGACCTGCAGGGCCTCGCGGTCGATCGCCTGCTTGAAGAACTTGATCGCCTTCACCGAGTCGCCGGCGTTGAACGCGAGGAAGCCGAGGAAGCGGTCGACCTGCGCGAGCTCGAGCGGGTTCAGGCGGCCCTCGGCGAGCCTCAGCAGCAGCCGCTCGGCCTCTTCGGGCTGCCCGCGGTCGAGCTCCTTCTGCGCGCGCTCGAGGTAGCGGGACACGCGCGGGCGCAGGCGGTTGCCGTCGCGCATCTGCAGTAGCTGCCGCTCGAGGTCCATCTTCTGGACGTCGACCGGCTCGCGGAACTCGAGGAGTGCCTCCTCCTCGGGGGTCAGCGCCGTCGCTTCGGAGATCGTCGCGCTGGCCTCGACCTCGGCGCTGGCTTCGCCGTCTGCGGCCTCCTTCGCGACCTCCTCGGTGGCCTCGGCCCCGGCGCCGTCGTCGGGCTGGCCCAGCGCCGGTGCGCCGGCGGCGAGCGATGCGGCGAGCAGCAGCGCCGGGAACGCAGCGGATCGCGGGGGTCGGGCGCTCATCGGGGGTCCTCGGCGCGGCTCAGCGCGGCAGCTGGAAGACCAGCCGCGTCTTCGTGGTCCGCGACACGGCCTTGCCGTCCTTGAAGCGGGGGTTGTAGCGCCAGCGCCGCACGGCGCGCAGCGTCGCCTGCTCGAACACGCCCGGCGGGTTCGCCTGGATGACCCGCGGGTTCTCGACGGTGCCGAGCGGCGTGATCGTGAACTCGACGATCACCCAGCCCTCGATGCCGCGCTGCTTCGCGCGCGGCGGGTAGTCGGGGTCGACCTGCACGAGCGGCGTCGAGTCGGCGTCGCTGCCGCCGACGCCCTCGGAAGCGGCCGACTGCACCTCGGCCGCGGCGTCGACGAGCGGCATGATGTCCGCGGTCGCCTCGCCGGGGTTGATGCTCTTCGAGACGTTCATCTCGGGCGGCGGAGGCGGCTGCTCCGGCTTCTCGCGCTTCGGCGGCTCGCGGTCGGGCGGCGGCGGAGCGCTGTCGCGGCGCAGCCGGACGAACTCGACCGACGGCGCCGGCCCGCCCTCGCGCAGCTCGCCCTCGACGCCGATCAGCGCCTGCATGATCCAGAACAGCGCGAAGGTGACGAGGAGCCCGAGGCTCAGCGCCAGCACGAGGCGACGCGCGGCCATGGTGGAGCCGCCTCGGAGGCCGCGCGGGCGCTCATACCTGCCGTGCCTCCGTCCGCGACGCGATCATGCTCGCGACGTTCTCGTCGAGCACGGTCGCGACCTGCCGCGTGCTGTTCGAGAGAGTCTCGTAGAGCAGCACGAGCGGGATCGCCGCGATCAGGCCGAGCATCGTCGTCACGAGCGCCTCCGAGATGCCGCCCGCCATCACCTTCGGGTCGCCGGTGCCGAAGAGCGTGATCGCCTGGAAGGTCTGGATCATGCCGGTGACGGTGCCGAGCAGGCCGAGCAGCGGCGCGACGACCGAGACGGTGCGGATCAGCCACATCATCCGCGTCAGCCGCGCCGACTCCTTCATCATCGCGTGGTCGAGCTTCAGCTCGAGGTGCTCCGGGTCCATGTCCTTGTTCTCTTCGTAGACCGCGATCATCCGGCCGAGCGGATTGTCGAGGCTCGCGACGCGGCTTCGCGCCTGCGAGGCGACGCGGCGAGAGGTCAGCGTCACGGCGCTCCAGCGCCACGCGCCGAGCAGGAACGCGATCGCCGCGAGGCTGATGATCGTGTATCCGACGAAGCCGCCCTGGGCGATGCGCTCGTAGAAGTAGGGCTCCTCGGTCAGCGCCTCGAGCAGCGTGCCGCGCGACGGGTCGACCGCGAGCGACGCGTAGCCAGCCTCGTTCTCGACGTAGCCCTCGGCCGTGTCGACGTAGCGCGCAGGGGCGCGCCGGCGGAACTCGCGGAGCTTGGCCTCCTTCGGCTCCCACTTCAGGTAGCGGCCGCCGCCGAGCGCCGCGAAGGGGCCGACGCGCGTGACCTCGCGCTGCTCGACCTGGCTCGACTCGGTGAGCACCGGGGCGGTGAAGGTCGACACCTGCCCCTGCGCGGTCATCTCGCGCTGGAGCTCGTACCACAGCCGCTCGAGGTCGACCGTCGACGGCAGCTCCTTGCTGCGGCCGAGCCGGTCCAGCAGCTCCTTGCGCTGACCGAGCTCGGCGCTGGTGATCGACGCCCAGATGTTGCCGCTCGCGTCGGTCGCCACCTGCCGCACCACGCCGAAGAGCTCGCCGAGCTGACTCAGACGCTCCTCGAGGCGCTTCTGGTCGCGCTCGAACGCGAGCTCGTTGTCGGTGTAGTCCTGCTCGAGCCGCCCGCTGACCGCCTCTTCGCGGACGAGCGTCGCCTTCGCCTCGGCGAGCAGGCGTTCCTGCTCGAGCTTTTCCTTGCGGAAGCTCTCGAGCCGCTCCTGGTTCGCGACGCGCTCGGCCTCGAGCTCGCGCTGCATCCGCGCGCGCAGCTCCGCGAGCGGGAGGGCCTTCGCCTTCGGGTCCGCTTCCTTCTTCGCCGACGCCTCGGAGGCGTCGGGCGCGGCCGACTCGCCCTGGGCGTCGGGCGCGGCGGCCGCTCCTTCGGCGCGCGGCGCGGCACCGTCCGGTGTCGCGTCGTCCTGCGCGGCTCCGGCTCCGGCCACGATCAGCGCGGCGACCGAAGCGGCGAGCGTGCCGAGCGCGCGCCTCACGACGCGGGCTCCGGCTCCGGCCGGGCCTCCGGCTCGGGCTGGGTGCCGGCCTCGGTTTCGGCCTCCGGCGCCGCTGCCGGCGTCGGCGCGGCGGCGCCGGTCTCGCTCGGTGGCAGCAGCGGGATCTCGATCAGGTCCGGCGGCTCGAGCTTGCGGGCGATGCGGACGCCGGCGTCGATCTTCGGCGCGTAGCCCGCGGGCAGCTCCTGCCACGAGCGAGTCTCCTGGCTCCACACGCCGGTGTGTGCGTCGTCGAGCGTCTGGTAGACGAGCGCGACCCGTCCGAAGCGGAGCATGTCGACGACCGTCGCCTGGCCTCCGATCTCGATCTCGTCGCGGTACGCCTCGATCGTCCGGCCGTACTCGTTCTCGACCTGATAGGCCTCCATGATCTGGCGATACTTGGTCGCGTTCGTGACGTCGGAGCGGATCATCGTGCGCCGCAGCGACGCGATGCGCTCGGCGCGCTCCTTCGGCAGGAAGGGCACGTCGAGGGCGACGAAGTTCTCGAGCGCGTCGATCATCCGCAGCATCAGCGGCGTGACGCTGCGGCCCACCTCGTCGACGCGGTTGAGCTGCTCGGCGACCGACGCGAGCTCCGCCTCCTGGGAGGCGATCAGCTCGCGCATGCGCTGGTTGAACTGCCGGATCGACGCCACCTGCTTGAGCGTCGTGCGGTGCTGGGCGGCGATCGCATCGGCCTCGTCGGCGATCTCGTCGATCTGCGCCTGGACCTTCGCGGCCTCCTGGTTGCCCTGCTTGCGCGCCTCGATCATCGCGTCGAACGCGCGCTGCTGCTCGGCGAAGGCGGCCTCCTGCGCGGCGGCGGCGGGCCCCAGGGCGAACGCGGCGAGCGCGGCGGCGCCCGCGAGTCTCGCTCTCGCTGCGGTCAAGAATCCCTCCCGCTCGGGGTCCCTTTCGAATGCGGGGCCATCATAACCCCACAGGGAGAAATCAATCTAGTAAATCGCGGGGCTGCGGGAGCGGCCGTCCGGCCGCGCGCGCTGGCTTCCGGGCTCGGTATCACGGTGCGATCGCCGCGGCGCGGGCCCTAGCAGGGACGGCCGGCTAGCGGGCCCAGCCGAGCCACTGGAAGCGCATGCCCACACCGGCCCGGTAGATCCACGGCGCCACGCGGAGCTTCCAGCTGGCGGTGTGGACGTCGTTGCCGAGCTCGTCCGAGAACGCCTCGGCGTCGCTGAACGAGATCTCGCGGTCGCCGGGCAGGTAGTAGCCGCCGACGCCGAAGAAGAGCGCGCTTCCGATCGGCCCGAAGCGGCCGGTGTCGATCTCGATGTCGAGGCCGGGGCCGAATGCGTCGAAGAGCTCGGACGCGCTGTTCTGGAGGATCGACTCGCGCAGGAAGCCCCGGTTCAAGAGGTTGCCGTTGTTGTCGTAGACGTTCGTGCACTGCGTGGAGGCGCCGACCGGACGACAGGTCGGATCGACGAGGACACCCTTCGCGCGGACCTTGTAGCGGATCCAGCCGAACGACGGCTTGATGCGCAGCTGGCGCCCGGCGAACTCGACGGGGAACGCGACGCCGATCTTCGCGCCGACGGTGAGCGTGCCTTGCTCGGTGAGCGTGCGCGCGCCCTGGCCGTTCGCGTCGGTCTCGCCGAACGGAAGCTGCCGCGGTCCACGGGGTGGGTTCGTGGAGGCCGTGTTGGTCTCTTCGACGGCGAGCACGGTGTTCGGCTCCGGGCCGCGGATGCGCGACGGCTCGCGCTCCTGTGCGGGCTGGCGCTCGGCTGGGAAGCTCGGGAGGTACTCGCCGGCGACGAAGAGGCGCGGCCGCGTCGGGATCGGCAGCGCCGGCGCCATCAGCTCGAGGGTCCCGCCGACGAAGGGCGTGACGACGCGGTCGAATCCCTCGTCGCCGGGCCGAAGCTGGACGCCGGGGCCCGCCTGGGGCGTCGTCTCGTCGAAGAACCGCGACTGCATCGAGCCCGAGTGTCGCTGGATCCAGATTCCGCTCGTGAACGCGAACGAAGGCACCCAGCGATTCTCGCCTTCCTGGACGCGCTGCTCTTCTTCGTCCGCGACCGAGGTGAGGGGCGCGATGTGGATCGCCGCGGCCGCGCACACGGCGATTAAGGCGTTGACCCCGGCTCGCATGGGGTCGTAGTATTACCACATCGACACCGGCAAATTGCACCTCGAAATGCGTCCGGAACGCGGTGCGTTGCGGATGCTCGAAGAGGAACGGCGATCCCCCTTCATGACCATCCGGAACTGGCAGCAGCTTCTCGGCGGTCTCGGCGGTTTCGTCGCTCGCGGTGTCGTCGGGCTGATCGTCGTCGCATCGGTGACCGCGGTGGGCGCCGCGGAGGCGAACGAGGACGGCGGCCTCGCGCCGTTCCAGGTCGCCCAGGCGGACCCGCCGGCCGAGGACGAGCCGCGGCCGCCCGCGCCGCCCGCCGACGACGACATCGAGGAGATCGTCGTTCTCGGCGCCGAGTCCGAGTCTGCAGAGGACTACGGCGTCGGGGACTCGGTCACCGGCTTCGGCGCCGAGGATCTCGCGGCGCTCGGCGCGGCGAGCATCGCCGACCTCGCGAGCTTCACGCCGAACCTCGAGATCGTCACCTCGGGCGCGACGACGCCGACCTTCTTCATCCGCGGTGTCGGCCTGAACGACTTCAACGCGAACTCGACCGGCGCCGTCGCGATCTACGTCGACGACGTCGCGGTCAACGCGCCGGCGCTCCAGCTCTCCTCGCTCTTCGACATGGAGGCGGTCAACGTGCTGCGCGGGCCGCAGGGCACCGGGCTCGCGCGCAACTCGTCGGCCGGCGCGATCAAGCTCTACTCGCGCAAGCCCACCGGCGAGTTCGGCGGATTCCTGCGCGCCGAGGGTGGGAACTTCGCGTTCCAGGACTACGAGGGCGCGATCGAGGCGCCGATCGTCGAGGACCTGCTGGCAGCCCGCTTCGCGTTCCGGCTCAGCAAGCGCGACGGCACGATGAAGAACCGCTGTGGCGGCGCGCCGCCGCGCGAGCTGCGCACGCCGCGTCCGCGCCCGGCGCAGCAGGCCACCGCGAACGACGTCGCGCCCTGGTCGATCTGCGGCGAGCCGGTCACGATCCTGTTTCAGGAGCCGATCGAGATCCGCGGCACCTCCGACGTGCCGGCCGACCTGGCGCGCCACCTGAACGACCGCGACACCTGGGCCGCGCGCGGCACCTTCCTGGTCGAGCCGACGCTCGACACGACCTTCCTGATCGGCCTGCACGGCTCGCGCCGCGACGAGTTCACGCGCGTCGGCCAGTCGATCGGGACCGGCGGCTTCTACTGCCTCGACGGCGACATCGCGAACTGCGGTGTGGAAGTCGGCCAGGGGGGTTCGCTCGTCACCAATCTGCTCGGCGGCCGCCAGGGCAACGCCGGCTACCAGCCCTTCGAGATCAAGAAGCGCCTCACCGAGCTGGCGCCGTGCTACAACTTCGGCGCGTTCGGCGGCGACGTCGCCTGCGGCTCGTCGGCCGCGAACCCGAACTTCGCCGGCTTCGACCGCGCGAAGCGCATCGTCTCGCGCGAGCTGTCGAAGGACCTCGACGAGGAGCCGTGGGAGGGCGACTTCAACCACGACGGCCGGACGATCAACGACACCTGGGGCGCCTATCTGAAGGGCGAGATCGCGCTGCCGTGGAACCTCGAGCTCACGTCGGTGACCGGCTACGATACCTATGAGCGCTTGATCAGCATCGACCTCGACTTCTCGCCGGAGACCCTCTTCCACATCTTCACCGAGGACGAGGGCTGGCAGGTCACGCAGGACGTCCAGCTCGCGGGCGAGCTCGAGCTCGTCGACGAATCGCCGATCTTCTGGGACGTCGGCGGGTTCATGCTGCACGAGAAGCTCGACGTCAACATCGTGAACGACTTCGGTGCGCTGACCCAGTTCTCGGTCGGCGAGCGCGACTACCAGCAGACCCTGACCAGCTTCGGCGGCTACGGGCACTTCTCGTTCGACTTCTGGGACGACTTCTCGCTCGACGGCGGCACCCGCTTCAACTACGAGGAGAAGGAGATCGACTACGTCCTGTTCGAGCTGAGCGGCGTGATCCCGACCGAGCTCTTCGAGCAGGACGTCTGGCGCGCGGTCACCGGCACGTTGCGTCTGACCTACCGCTTCCGCGAGGACGCGCACGCGTTCTGGAAGTACACGCGCGGCTGGAAGCCCGGGCACTACAACGCCACCGGCTCGCGGGTCCGCGGCGTGACGATCGCCGACCCCGAGTTCATCGACGCGTTCGAGACCGGGCTGCGCGCGTCGTGGTTCGACCGGCGGCTGACGCTGGACCTCTCGCTCTTCTACTACAACTACAAGGACTACCAGATCTTCACCGCGCAGCAGTTCGCGGGCACCGGACCCGAGTTCGTGATCCTCAACGCGAACGACGCCGAGGTCTACGGCGCCGAGCTCGAGCTCCTCGTGCGCCCGTGGGACGGGATGTTCGTGCAGATCCGCCCGTCGTGGCTCGAGAGCCAGTTCCTCGACTTCGTGCTGGTCCAGCAGGCCGTGATCACCCGCAACAACCAGAACGTCCTCGTCAACCGCGAGCTCCAGAACTCCGGGAACCCGCTGCTGAACTCCCCGCAGTTCAAGGTCAGCTTCACCGTCGAGCAGACGATCCCGCTCGGCCCCGGCGCGCGCCACGGGATGATCGTGCCGCGCTGGGACGGCGTCTGGACCGACGACACCTTCTACGACGCGACCGCGGGCATGGGCATCCCGACCATCCAGGGGATCAACTATCCGCTCGAGGTCACCTTCGCGCAGCGCGCCTATTGGCTGCACAACTTCCGGCTCGCGTACCGCCCGCCGGGCAGCCAGGTCGAAATCGCCGGCTGGGTGCGCAACGCCTTCGACACGCCGTACAAGCAGTTCGGCTTCGACGGCAGCACCTTCCAACGGACGACGATCTACTTCGTCGGCGACCCGCGCACCTTTGGCGCGACCGTCACGGTGAACTTCTAGCGAGCTGCGGGGCGCAGCACGCGGTCACGGGATCGCGTAGCCGAGTGCGCGGAGCTGGTTCAGCTCGAAGCGGTCGAGCTCGCGCGTCGGCGCGGCCCCCCAGGCCGGCTCCGACGCGAGATAGCGGTCCGCCGCGACGCGCATGCGCTCGAGCGAGTCGGGCTCGTCCTCGGTCAGGTCCTTCAGCTCGGCCGGGTCGGCCCGGCCGTCGAAGAGCTGCTCGAGCCGGTCGCCGTTGTGCTCGATGCGGACGTAGCGCAGGCCGTCCTCGACGATCGCGACGGTCGGCATCGGCTCGCGGTCTTGGCGGCCCCAGGTGCGGTCGAGGTGCGCGATCGCTGTCTTCGACGGCTCGGGCGGCGGCTCGCCGCGCGCGCTCGCGAGGATCGCCGGCACCAGCGAGCGCCCGTCGACGCCCTCGAGCGGCGGCAGGCCGAGCAGGTCGAGCACGGTCGGCCAGATGTCGACGTTGCGCGTGCGCGCGTCGACGACGACGCCCGGCTCGAGGCGGAAGGGCAGCGAGATCAGGAAGGGCACCTCGGTCGACTCGCGGTAGACCTCTCGCGCGTGTCCCTCGTAGCCGCGCTCGCCGAAGGCCTCGCCGTGGTCCGACGCGACGACGATCAGCGTGTCGTCGCGGTGGCCCTCGGCGCCGAGCGTATCGATCAACACCTGGAGCACGCCGTCGGTGTGACGGATCGAGTTGTCGTAGATGTCGGAGTGGTCGGAGCCGAAGAGCGCCGACTCGAGGTCGTAGAGGTACTCGTGGACGTCCATCAGGTGGACGTAGAGGAACCAGCGCCGGTGGCCGTGCACGCGCAGGAACTCGAGCGCCGACTCGATCGCGCCCTCGTCGGTGGCGCGGTCGGTGAGCGTCGGATTCTCGCGGCGCACGCTCGGGCGCGCCTCGAGCGGCGACGGCCGCGTGTAGACGTCGAAGCCCTGGTCGAAGCCGAAGTTCGGCGCGACCCAGCCGTTGCGGTAGATGCCGGCGGTGTAGAAGCCGGCCTCCTGAAAGATCTCGGCCGGCATCCGCGCGGCCGGCGGCACCACCTGGTCGAGGCGGTTGATGCCGGTGCGGGCCGGGTAGAAGCCCGACCACAGCGACGCCATCGAGGCCTTCGTCCACGACGACTGCGCGAGCTGGTGCGCGAAGCGGATCCCGGTGCCCGCGAGGCGGTCGAGGCCCGGGCTCGTGTCGCGCGCGTAGCCGTAGCCGCCGAGGCGGTCGGCGCGCAGCGTGTCGATCATCACGAAGAGCACGTTCACGTCGTCGCGCGTGCGGAGCCCTTCGAGGTCGTCGAGCGTGCCGACGGGGCGGTCGTCCCACTCGTCGGGCGGGCCAATCTCGATGAAGGTCGAGAAGAAGACGAGCAGGATCACCACCGCGGCGAGCAGCCACGGCCAACGTCGATCGAGCAGACGCTCCGCCATACAGCCGCGCAGGCTAGCGCAGCGGATCGGAGCCGGTCGTCGCGCGCGCGCCGCAGATCTGGTTGGGGTGGGGCACCGCTGTCATACTGCGCCGCATGCTCGAATCCCCGCTCCCGCGCGCACCTCGTGCGCGCCGCGCCCGCCTCCGGATCGCGCTCTCCGCCGCGGGGCTCGCCGCCGCGCTGGTCGCGGGCTGCGGCGGCGACGCGG
>CAZQYK010000327.1:0-3248 GCA_964597285.1 uncultured Spirochaetales bacterium | reverse complement strand
CCGCAGGTGATAGCGATCCGCGAGCACGCGCCCCCTGCGCCCGAACACCCGGTTCACCGCCCGCGCGAGCCGCGCCCCGATCGCCTTCATCCCGCGCCCGAGCGCCTCGCGGCTCTTCGCCTCGACGACCAGGTGCGCGTGGTCGTCCTGGAGCGAGTAGTGCACGAGCCGGAACTCCCCGCGCTCGCAGCTCTTCCCGAAGGTCCGCTCGACCTCGTCGACGAGCTTCACCGTGCGCAGCGAGGGCACATCCGGACGCACCTTCAGCGTCACGTGGCACGGGAGCCCCCTCGCGAACTTCTCGCGCGAGCGGTGCAGCACGCGTGGGTTCGGCCCCGGCTTTCGCCCGGCCCCGGGCCGCCGCCCGCCCCAGGAACGGCGGTCGAACGCGAGCTGCTCGGGCTGGCGACGGGTACGCATCGATAGGTAGAATAAGGCTATCTTTTGATCTCCTGCTCCTAGCGCCGGATCGGGTCGAGCGGGCGCATCCGGTAGCCGAGGCGTTCGCGCACGGCGTCGCAGCGGCGCGCGAGGTCGTCGCGGTCGGCGCCGCCGATGTTGATCACCGCGTAGCGGTGGCTCGTGCCATCCTCGTCGACGCCGAAGTCGGCGAGCTCGTCGTCGGCCGCGCACTCGCTCCAGACGAGCGTGCCGGGGTGGAGCGCCTCGGCCGCGGCGAGATCGGCCGCGTCGGGCGCGCGCTCGACGCGCATCGGGTCGAAGACGCGCAGCGGGAAGCTCGCCGCCGCGGCGTACGGCCCCTCGCCGCGACGGCGCTCGGGCCGCGCGCCGGTGCACAGCGCCAGCGCGATCTCGTAGCCGTTCTGTCCGTCGACCTTCTGGTACAGGTCGGCGAACTGGCCGCAGACGCGCGGGTTCACCTCGACGATCGCGACGTGGTCGCGCGCGGCGTCGTGGACCATCTCGATGTTGAAGAGGCTGCGGTCGAGCCCGAGCGCGGCGACGACCCGGCGCGCGATGTCGGCCATCCGGTGCTGCATCGCCTCGGGCAGCGCCGACGGGTAGTCGAAGCGCGCGAAGCTGCGGTTCGGGTGGAGCGTCGAGTCGACGACGCCGAGGATCTCGACCTCCCCGTCGCAGACCCAGCCCTCGACCGTCACGAGGTCGCCGTGGAGCAGCTCCTCGGCGAGAAACCAGTGGCCGTCGATCTCGTAGGGCGTGAGCTCCGCGACGAGGCGGTTGAAGATCGCCATGTACTCGTCGCCGAACTCGCGCACGGTCGGGCTCTCGAGGAACTCGCGCAGCGCGGCCGCGTCGTCGACGCGCCGCGCGAGGATCGAGAAGGCGCCCTTGACCGGCTTGACGAAGAACGGGAACGCCAGCGGCGGCTCGTCCGGCGGCCGGCGCGGGTCGATCGCCGCGAAGCCGGGCACCGCCTCGGGCGCCGCGTCGCGCTGGCGCACGCGCGAGTAGTACTTGTGCGACGCGCCGATCACGCTCTCGGGCCGCGAGCCGGGCAGGCCGAGCCGCGTCGCGACCGCGGCCGCGAGCGTCGCGCCCGGGTAGTCGCTCGAGCTCGTGACGCCGTCGATCCGGCCGAGCTCGCCGCGCGCCGCGGCCTCGACGAACGCGAGCGGGTCGAACTCGTACGGGCAGTCGACGTCGCTGGGCTCCGGGAACGCGAGCTCGACGCCGTCGCGCCAGCGCTCGGCGCAGGCGTCGAGCTGTCGGCGGTCCCACTGCGTCTCGAGCAGCACCAGCACCCGCCGACGCGGGGTCTCGCGTACCATGGATCGGTTCACTCTTCCGAGGGGAGCTGGGCGTGAAGGTCGTCGACTCGCTTCCGGGAGCGATTCGCGAGATCGAGCACTGCTGGATCCCGATGTCCGATGGTACCCGCCTCGCGGCGCGCCTGTGGATACCGGAAGACGCGTTCGAGCGCCCGGCCCCGGCGATCCTCGAGTACATCCCGTACGGCAAGCGCGAGGGCACCCGCGAGCGCGACGAGCCGATGCACCGCTACTTCGCCGGCCACGGCTACGCGGCCGTGCGCGTCGACCTGCGCGGCAGCGGCGACTCCGAGGGCGTGCTGCTCGACGAGTACCTCGAGCAGGAGGAGGACGACGGTCTCGAGGTGATCGCGTGGATCGCCGCGCAGCCGTGGTGCGACGGCGCCGTCGGGATGATCGGGAAGTCGTGGGGCGGCTTCAACGCGCTGCAGCTCGCCGCGCGCCAGCCGCCGGCGCTGCGCGGCGTGATCACGGTCTGCTCGTCCGACGACCGCTACGGCGACGACGCGCACTACATGGGTGGCTGCCTGCTGAACGAGAACTTCCGCTGGGGCGCGGTGCTCTTCCACCTCGTCGCGCTGCCGCCCGACCCGGAGCTCGTCGGCCCGCGCTGGCGCGCGCTGTGGCAGGAGCGGCTCGAGGCGGCCGAGCCCTTCGCGGTGCGCTGGCTGCGCCACCCGCTGCGCGACGACTACTGGCGGCGCGGCTCGGTGTGCGAGGACTACGCGGCGATCCGCTGCCCGGTCTACGCCGTCGGCGGCTGGGCCGACGGCTACAGCAACGCGGTGCCGCGGCTGATGGCCGCGCTGCCGGGGCCGCGCAAGGGCCTCGTCGGCCCGTGGGCCCACCTCTACCCGCACGAGGGCGCGCCGGGCCCGGCGATCGGCTTCCTCCAGGAGGCGCTGCGCTGGTGGGACGCCTGCCTGCGCGGCCGCGACGACGGCATCGGCGCCGAGCCGGCCTACCGCGTGTGGATGCCCGGGAGCGCGCCGCCGCGCGCGTTCGTGCGCGAGCGCCCCGGACGCTGGGTCGCCGAGGACGCGTGGCCGTCGAAGCGCATCGAGCCGCGCGGCTTCGAGCTCGCGGCGCCGGCCGGCGCGCCGACTGCGCTGCCCCGCCCGCGCCAGACGGTCGGCCTCGCGGCCGGCGCGTGGTGCGCGTTCGGCGGCTTCGACCTGCCGCCCGACCAGGCCGACGACGACGCCGACTCGATCCGCCTCGAAACCGCGCCGCTCGACGCCGACGTCGAGATCCTCGGCGCGCCGGTGGTCGAGCTCGCGCTCGAGGTCGACCGGCCGGCCGCGTTCGTCGCGGTGCGCCTCGTCGACGTCTTTCCCGACGGCGCCGCCGCGCGGGTGAGCTACGGCCTGTGCAACCTCGCCCACGCGCCCGACCACGCGGCGCTGCGCGCGCACGAGGCCGGGCCCCGACGCGTCGCGGTGCAGCTCAACGACGTCGCGCACGCGTTCCCGGCGGGCCACCGGCTGCGCGTCGCGG
>CAZQYK010000326.1:0-5029 GCA_964597285.1 uncultured Spirochaetales bacterium | reverse complement strand
CGCGACGAGCGGCCGCGGCGCCGCGCGCGCGGCGGCCGCGGCGAGCGCGTCGAGCCCGCGCGGACCGTATTCCGGGCGCGTCGACGCGCTCGCGAACACCGGCCCGAAGGCCACGTAGTCGACCGGCTCGGCGAGCGCGGCGTCGAGCTGTGCCAGCGTGTGGGTCGAGCGCCCGATCCACAGCCGCGCGCGCGCGGCGGCGGGGATCCGCGCCGGCGGCAGGTCGCGCTGGCCGAGGTGTACGCCGTCGGCCTCGAGGCGCAGCGCGAGGTCGAAGCGGTCGTTCACGACGAAGAGCGCGCCGGCGGCGCGCGTCGCCTCGCGGATCGCGCGACCCCAGGCCAGCGCCTCGCGGTCGCCGGCGCGCTTCGCGCGCAGCTGCACCACCGGTGCACCCGCCGCGCACGCGGCCAGCGCCTGCTCGACCGGCGACCACTTCCAGTGCGGGCCGTCGTCGGCGAGCGCGTGCAGCCCGGCGAGCCGCGGATCGGGCGCGCGCTGCGTCCCCGAGCCGGGCGTCACTCGCGTCCCGGCACCGCGATCGCGAGGTCGACGATCTTCTTGCGCAGCGTGTTGCGGTTGATCCCGAGCAGCGCCGCCGCGCGGATCTGGTTGCCCTCGGTGCGCGCGAGCGCCGCCTCGATCAGCGGCCGCTCGACGCGCTCGATCAGGCGGTGGTAGATCCGGCCCGACTCCTCGTCGAGCCCGGCCTCGGCCTCGCGGCGCACGAGCTCTGCGAGCGTCGTCGAGCGCGCCGCCGCGCCTTCGGGCTCGCGCACGAACGCGAAGTCCTCGGGAGCGAGCACGGCCGAGCTGCCGAGCACGAGTGCGCGCTTCACCGCGTTCTCGAGCTCGCGCACGTTGCCGGGCCAGCTGTGGCGCGCGAGCAGCTCGAGCGTCTCGTCGGCGAGGCGGCGCGGCGCGCCGGCGAGCTCGAGCGCGTAGCGCTGCGTGAAGTACTCGGCGAGCACGCGCACGTCCTCGCGGCGCTCGCGCAGCGGCGGCAGGTGCATCGGAACGACGCGCAGCCGGTAGAGGAGATCCTCGCGGAAGCGCCCGTCGCGCACCGCCGCGTCGAGGTCGCGGTGCGTCGCGGTCAGGATCCGCACGTCGACCGTCTGCGTCTGGCTGCTGCCGACGGGGGTCACCTGGTGGTCCTGCAGCACGCGGAGCAGCTTCGCCTGGAGGTCGCCGGACATGTCGCCGATCTCGTCGAGGAAGAGCGTGCCGCCGGCCGCCTCGCGGAAGCGCCCGGCACGCGAAGCGACCGCGCCGGTGAACGCGCCGCGCTCGTGGCCGAAGAGCTCGCTCTCGAGCAGCTCGCGCGGGATCGCCGCGGTGTTGACCGCGACGAAGGGCCGCTCGGCGCGCGGGCTCGCGGCGTGGATCGCGCGCGCGACGAGCTCCTTGCCGGTGCCGCTCTCTCCGGTGACGAGCACCGGCACGTCGCGCGTCGCGACGCGGCCGATCGTCTTGAACACCTCGAGCATCGACGGCGACTTCCCGACCAGGCGCTCGCCCGGCAGCGCGCGGCGGCCGACCTCGAAGCGCAGCTGCTGCACCTCGCGCTCGAGCTGGCGCGTGCGCAGCACCTTCGCCGCCAGCGCCTTCACCTCGTCCATGCCGAAGGGCTTGACGAGGTAGTCGAGCGCGCCGCGCTTCATCGCCTCGACGGCATTCTCGAAGGTGTTCTGCGCGGTGATGATCACGACCGCGGTGTCGACGCCGAGGCTCTGCACCTGGTCGAGCAGCTCGAGCCCGCTCGGCCCCGGCATGCGGATGTCGAGGAACGCGAGCGCGTGCTCGCCGGCGCGGAGCAGCTCGAGCGCCGCGTCGCCGTCGTCGACGTCGGAGACCTCGCAGCCGAGCTCCTCGAGCGTCTCGCGCAGCACGAAGCGGATCGACGGCTCGTCGTCGGCGACCAGGACCCGCACGGCCGGCGCGTTCACGGCGCCTCCTCCGGCGGCCCGGCGACCGGCAGCGACACGCGCGCGCGCGTGCCGCGCCCCGGCTCGCTCTCGATGCGCAGCGCCCCGCCGTGGCGCGCCACCCAGTGCCGGCTCACCGCGAGCCCGAGCCCGGTGCCGCCGAAGCGCGTCGTGAAGAAGGGCGTCGAGAGCTGCTCGAGCACCTCGGCCTCGATGCCGGGTCCGTCGTCGGCGACGGTGATCTGGAGCGTCGGCAGGTTCGCGCCGTCCAGCGCGCTGAGGCGGTTCTCGAGCGCCATCCGCGACTCGATGCGCAGCGTGCCGTCGCCGTCGAGCGCCTGCAGTGCGTTGCGGCCCAGGTTCAGGAACACCTGCGTCAGCCGGCCGGCGTCGGCGCGCAGCTCGGGAATCGACGGGTCGAAGCTGCGCTCGAGCTTCACGCCGGCCGCGAGCGGGTCCATCGACAGCAGCTCGAGCACCTCGTCGAGCACGCGGTGGACGTTCACCGGCCCGAGGCGCAGCGCCTCGCCCTGGTTGAACACCATCAGCTCGTCGACGAGCAGCCGGATGCGGTCGACCTCGCGCACGATCAGCGCGGCGGCGTCGCGCAGCTTCGCGTCCTGCGTACGCGCCCCCAGGATCTCGGCGGCGCCGCGGATCCCGCCGAGCGGGTTCTTCACCTCGTGCGCGATGCCGGCGGCGATCGTGCCGTAGGCGGCGAGGCGCTCGCGCTCGGTGACGCGCTCGGCGAGCGAGCGGTGGATCGTGCGGTCTCGCACCGAGAACACCACGCCGTCGGGCCGGCGCGCCGCGTCCCACAGCGGCGACGCCGCGACGTCGACGACCAGCGGCTCGGCGAAGCGGCGGGCGAGGCTGCGGTCGTCCTGCACCGCACCGCGCCCGGTCTCGAGCACCCAGCGCCCGATCGCCTCGAAGACCGGGTCGGCGACGACCTCGGCGAGCGGCTCGCCGCGGGCCGCCTCGGCCGAGGTCTCGAGCATCCGGCAGGCCTCGGCGTTCAGATGCTCGACGCGCAGCGCGCCGTCGACGACGACGACGCCGTCGAGCACCGCCTCGAGCACCTCTCGCGGATCCCGAGCCAACGTCGTCCCCCGACTGCCCAATTTGTAGGCAGCTTAGCGGTCGGCCCCTCGGCCGCCATCCGGGGCGCGGCGCCCTGCGCGGCGGCGCGGGCGGCCGGGGGCGGCTCCGCCGGCGGGCCGGTACGTTCGGCGCGATGCGGAGCGGGATCACGGCGGCCGAGGCGCTCGCGCTCGTGCTCGAAGACGCGCAGCCGCTCGCGGCCGAGACGCTCGCGCTGCCCGACGCCCTCGGACGCGTGCTGGCCGAGCCGGTCGCGTCGGCGCGGGTGTTGCCGCCGGCCGACAACTCCGCGATGGACGGCTACGCGCGGCGCGCCGCCGACGGCGCCGGCGCTTCGGCCGATTCCCCGGTGTGGCTGCCGCTGGCCTTCGAGGTCGCGGCCGGCGCGCGCGACGTCTTGCGCCTCGAGCCCGGCCGCGCCGCCCGGATCCTGACCGGCGCGCCGCTGCCGCCCGGCGCCGACGGCGTCGTGCGGCAGGAGGACACCGAGCGCGACGGCGGGCGCGTCGGGCTGCGCGTCGCGCCGAGCCCGGGCGAACACGTGCGCCGCGCCGGCGAGGACGTCGCCGCCGGCGAGCGCGTGCTCGAGGCCGGCGCCCGCGTCGGCCCGGCGCAGATCGGGATGCTCGCGTCGATCGGCCGCACCGTCGTCGCGGTGCACCGCCGCCCGCGCGTCGCGGTGCTCTCGGGCGGCGACGAGCTCGTCGAGCCGGACGGCGACGTCGCCGGCGGGCGCATCGTCTCGTCGAACTCGTGGTCGATCGCGGCGCAGTGCCGCGAGCTCGGCGCCGAGCCGCTCTACCTCGGCATCGCGCGCGACGCGCCCGACGACATCGAGCGGCGGCTGCGCGGCGGGCTCGCGGCCGACGTGGTCGTCAGCTCGGCCGGCGTCTCGGTCGGCGACCGCGACTACGTGCGCGGCGTGCTCGAGAAGCTCGGCTGCCGCTTGCGCTTCTGGGGCGTGGCGATGAAGCCCGGCTATCCGCTCGCCTTCGGCCGCGTCGGCGACGATGGCGGCCGCGGCCCGCTCGTGTTCGGACTGCCCGGCAACCCGGTGTCTGCGATGATGACCTTCGAGCAGTTCGTGCGTCCGGCGCTGCTGCGGATGCAGGGCGCGCGGCGGCTGCACCGCCCGCTCGTGCGCGCGCGCGTCGACGAGACGCTCGAGAAGAAGCCCGGGCGGATGCACTTCGTGCGCGTGACGCTCGAGCGCGACGGCGACGCGGTGCTCGCGCGCAGCACCGGCAACCAGAGCTCCGGCGTGTTGAAGTCGATGGTGCGCGCGCACGGGATCCTGATCTTCGCCGCCGACGCGAGCGAGATCGCGCGCGGCGAGAGCGCGTGGGTGCAGGTGCTCGACGGCGACTTCCTCGCCTCCGACGCTCCCGGCTTCTAGGCGGCGGAGAGGGCGAGCGTGTCGGAGGAAGGCCGCCTGCGCGACGTGGCCGGTGCGGTGCTCGTCGGCGGCGCGTCGGCGCGGATGGGGCGCGACAAGGCGGCGCTCGAGGTCGGCGGCGTAGCGTCGGCGACGCGCGTCGCGCGCACGCTCGCGGCGCTCGTCGAGGACGTCGTGCTCGTCGGCGGCGACCCGCCGGCGGACGCGCCGGGCCGCCGCGCGCCCGACCCGCCCGGGCCGCGCTGCGCGCTGCGCGGCCTCGTCGGCGCGCTCGACGCGTGCGCGGCCGGGCGCGTGCTCGTCGTCGCGACCGACCTGCCCTTCGTGAGCCCGGACCTGCTGCTCGCGCTCGTCGCGTGGCCCGAGGCCGACGCAGTCGTGCCGCGCCCAGCCGACGGAGTGCAGCCGCTGTGCGCGCTCTACCGGCGCGCCGCCGCGCTCGACGCGGCGCGGCGCGCGCTCGCGGACGGGCGCCTCGCGCTGCACGCGCTGCTCGACGATCTCGAGACGCGCTACCTCGACGGCGCCGATCTCGCCGCGGTCGACCCCGACGGCCGCGCGCTGCTGAACCTGAACACGCCCGAGGACCTCGCCCGCGCCG
>CAZQYK010000325.1:0-7699 GCA_964597285.1 uncultured Spirochaetales bacterium | reverse complement strand
GCGCCGGCGCCGGCGCTGGTGGCGCGCCTTCGCGCGCGCGCCGCGCGCGGTGCAGGTCGTGGCGGCGCTCGCGGCGCTCGCGCGCGCGTGGGCGGCGGCGACCGGCGCGTACCCGGTCGTCCGCAAGCCGACCGAGCTCTTCGTCCCGGTCGCCGGCACGCTCCACAAGACCCCGACCGAGACCTGGCGCGCCTACGCGCGGATCTTCCGCCGCCACGCGACCCCGGTGATGACCGCCGACCTGCTCGCCGCGCTCGCGCAGGTCGAGGCCTCGGGCAACCCGGTCGCGCGCACCTACTGGCGTTGGAGGTGGACGGCCGACCCCTTCGAGATCTACCGTCCGGCGTCGAGCGCGGTCGGGATGTACCAGATCACCGACGGCACCTTCGCGCAGGCGCGCCGCTATTGCATCCACCGCCACGAGGTCGCGGAGGTCGGGCGCTGGTGGGACTGGCGCTCGTGCTGGTTCAACGCGCTCTACTTCCGCGTCGTGCCGAGCCACGCCGTCGAGATGACCTCGGCCCATCTCGACCGCGAGGTGTCGCGGATCCTCGCGCGCCACCGCATCCGCGGCGCGACGCTGCGCCAGCAGCAGGATCTCGCCGCGCTCGTGCACCTGTGCGGCGCCGGCGCCGGCGACCGCCACGCGCGCGCCGGCCTCGGTGCCGCGCGGATGCGCTGCGGCGACCACGACGCGAGCCGCTACGTCGAGCGCGTCCGCGCGATGCAGCGCACGTTCGCGGCGCTCGCGGCGCGCGACTAACGCGCCGCCGAGAAGAGGCGCGCTCCGCGCTTCTCGACCCGGCAGCCGGCGAGGAGGCGGTCGAGCTCGAGGAGCTCGCGGCCGCGGGGGAAGCGCGCGAGCCACGGGTCGAGTGCGGCGCGGCCTTCGGGGCGCGCGCGGCACGCGTCGATCTCGCGCGCGAGGCGGGCGAGCATCCACATCTGGTACGGCACGACCATGCGGCGGGCGGCGACGCCGCCGATCGTGAACGCGTGGGTCAGCGCGCCGTCGCCGCTCTGGTGCGCCTCGAAGCCCGGCGTCGCAGTGAAGGTCTTGCCGGGCAGCTCGCCGCCGCGGACGTGCGCCGGGCTCGCGACGAAGGCGGCGAGCGCGCGTGCCGCGTCGGCGAGCACCGGCCACATCTCGTCGAAGAAGACGCCGATCACGGGCTCGAGCGTCGCCGGGATCGCGTCGCCGCCGAGCCACTCGCCGCCGTCGCTCGTCGCCGGCCGGCCGACGAGCGCGCCGTCCGGGCCGAGCGAGTAGAGCTGCTGGCCGTGCATGCGCGCGTTCAGCGCGCCCTCGCCGTTCGTGCGCTCGACCCACTCGCAGACGAGCGGGAAGTGCGTGCGCAGCGCGAAGCCCGACACCGCGTCGCGGTACAGGTGTGCGTAGAGCGGGCCGAGCAGCGCGAAGTCGGCGAGGCTCGGGCGGCCGCCGAAGACGTGGTCGTGGCGCGCGAAGTGCGCCTCGAGCAGCCCGAGCACGCGGTGCTGGCTCGCCTGCCACGCCGCCTCGGTGCGCGCGTCGCAGCCGAGCTGCACCAGGCCGGCGTAGACGCCCTTCGGGTCGGAGCGCGACGTCGAGATGCCGAAGGCCTGCTCGAAGAACGCCGCGCCCGCCGCACGCCGCGCCTCGCCGGGTGCGCCGGCCGCGAGCACCGCGCCCCACTGCTGCTCGTTGTGGCCGCGGTGGCTCGGCGCGCGGCCGTCCTCGCTGAAGTACCAGCGCTCCCAGAACGCCGGAACGACGAGCCACTCGTCGGCGAGCAGCTCGATCAGGTACGCCGCGACGCGCTGGCGGGGCGCGCTCGCCGCGTCGGGCACGACCGGCGCGCCCGCGTGCGCGGCCTCGCAGTGGTCGACGATCTCGCTCGAGTCCTGCACCCACGCGCCGTCGGGCGTCGCGAGCTGCGGCACCGCGCCGCTGCCCGAGCGCGGCAGCAGCAGGCCCTGGATCAGCTCCGGCGTCGCGAGGACGTCCTCGAAGCCCGGGCCGAGCGCGCCGTGGCGCTGCTTGAAGCGCAGGTAGGCGCGGACCTTGCCCGAGAAGTAGCTGTGCTCCCACGAGAAGAGGCGGTACACGGCCAGCGCCTAACGCGATGCCGCGGCGATCGGGCGCGCGTGCTCGGCGGCGTAGTGCTCGGCGAGGCGGTCGCGGCCGAAGTCGCCGTCGAACTCGCGCAGGATCGCGTGCACGTGGTCGGCGGCCTCGGTCGTGTTGTCGAACTCGATCAGGAAGGTGGGGCCCTGGACGCGGTAGTAGCCGGGCTCGCCGGGCAAGAGGCTGCCGGCCCACGCGAAGTGGATCGCGTCGCGGCCGGCCGCGTCGATCGCGGCGCGCCGCTCGGCGACGACCGGCACGGCGAAGTTCGCGTAGTAGACGTCGACGAGCGCGTCGAGCATCCCGCGCTGCTCGGCGTCGAGCGCCGCGCGTGCGATGCCGCGCGGCTCGGGCCGCTCGACGCGCGCGCCCTCGCCGACGAAGAGCGGGCGCGTCGCGCTGCCGAGCCCCGACGCCGGCTCGAACGGGAGCTCCGCGGCCGCGCGCTGCTCGGCGTCGAGCGCGCTCCACAGCGCGATGCCGGCGTCCTCCTCCGCGGCGAGCACGCGGAGCCCCGGCCACTCGCCGTCGGGCGGCACCTCGCGCGGCTCGCCGCCGAGGAAGAGCGGCGTCACCGACGGCACGTCGCCGCCGGCCGCGGTCCAGTCGAGCGAGACGTGGTGGCCGTCGAAGCGCAGGCCCCACGGCGCGCCGTCGCCCGGCGCGCCGTAGACCGACGCGAAGTAGCGCTCCTCGCCGTGCACGAAGCGGCCGAAGAGCGTCCCGAGCCACGAGTCGCGGTCGCGGCGGCGCACCTCGCGCTCGAGGCCGATGATCGTCTCGACCTTGCGCCGGCCGTCGGCCGAGAGCGTCGTGCCGAGCGCGTCGAGCCAGGCTTGCCACTGCGCCTCGCTCATCGCGTCGCGCCGCAGGCCCTCGAGCCCGAAGGGCGCCAGGCGCAGGTCGAAGCGCTCGTCGTCGTCGAACGCGTAGAGTGCGGCGTCGCGCTGGCCGGCGTCGAGCGACGCGACCCACGCGGCGACGGCGCGCGAGAGCTCGTCGGCCGGCGCCGCGCGCAGCGCGACCGCGGCGAGCAGGGCGGCGGCGAACGCTGCGCGCGCGCTCACCGGCGCTCCGCCTCGCGCTCGGCGCGCCGCGCCTCGAGCTCCTCGAAGCGCTCGCGCGCGATCGACACGAAGATGCCCTCCGACTCGGCGCACAGCGCGTCGCCGGCGTACAGGCGCGCCTCGGTGAAGAGCTTGCGGCCCTCGTGACGCAGGTACTCGGCCTCGAAGCGCAGCTCGGTGTGCAGCGGCGTCGGCTTGCGGTAGCGCACGACGAGCGTGCCGGTCATCCCGGGCCGGCCCGACAGCGACTGCACGAAGCCGAGCACCTCGTCGAAGGCCGCCGCGACGAAGCCGCCGTGCACGTGCCCGGGCGGGCCCTCGTAGGCGGTGCCGAAGGTCGCGCGGCCCTCGGCGGTGCGCTCGCCGGTCTTGGCGATCGACATCGGAGGCGCGAGCGGGTTCGCGAGCCCGATCAAGGGGCTGCGGTCGAAGAAGGCCGCGACGTCGCCCGCATTCGCGCTCTCGGCGAAGCCGTGCACGAAACGAAGCCGCGGGTGCGTGGCGAGCGCGCCGGCGTAGGTCTCGAGGCGGTCGGCCGCGACGCGCAGCTCTGCCTCGGGCGCGTCGCTCGTGGTCAGCCGCTCGATCACGAGCCGCATCGCCGCGGCCAGGCGCCGCTTCTGCGCCCACTTGCCCGGCTCCTGCTTCGTCGTGTCCCACGCGGACGGGAGCGGGTCGCGGCGCTCGGTCACGCGGAGGCACCGCTGCCAAAGATCTCGAGCGTCGCGTCGTGGTTGTCGCGCAGCCGGCCGGGCGGGACGCCGACGCTCGGCGCGTAGAGCAGCGGCTGCTCGGTCAGGTCCTTCCACTGCGCCAGGCGGTCGCGCGCCTCGTCGGGCGTGCACGCGATCGCGATCTCGTCGACGAGCGCGTCGGGCACCGCGGCGGCCATCGCCTTCGTGTCCATCTTCTCGAGCGCCGCGCGGCACGCGTCGCCCACCTCCCGGAGCCCGTGCAGCTCGAGGATCGTGTGGTAGATGCCGGTGGTGAAGTAGAAGCCGATCTGGCTCTTCGCGTCGGCGACCGCCTGCTCGCGGTCGTCCTGGATCGACGTCATCACGTAGGGCGCGAGCGCGCACGCGCCCTCGGCGCGGCCCGCCGCGCGCTCGGCGTCGCGCAGGCCCGGCAGCGTCACCTCGCGGTGCCAGCGCCGCGTCGCGATCGGGTGGCCGACGAGGCCGTCGGCGACCGCGCCGGCGGCGGCGATCATCCCGCGGTTGACCGCGGCGATCCAGATCGGGATGTCGGTGCGCGGCGCGCCGGGGCGCGCGTAGATCGGCACGTTCAGCGTCCAGTGCTTGCCCTGCCAGCGGAAGCCGCCGCCCTTCGACGCCGCGAACGCCGCGCGCAGCAGCTCGACGAGCTCGCGCATCCGCGGCGCCGGCGCGGCGAAGCGCACGTCGTACCAGTCCTCGTTCATCCGGCGCGTGGCGCTGCCGAGGCCGAGCACGACGCGGCCGCCCGAGAGCTCGTCGAGGTCCATCGCCGCGCTCGCGTGCAGCAACGGGCTGCGCGTGAACGCGTTCGCGATCGCGGTGCCGATGCGCACGCGCGACGTCGCCTGCGCGATCGCGCCGAGCGGCACGTAGCCGTGGCGGTTGAAGAACTCGATCGTGTAGACGCCGTCGAAGCCGGCCGCCTCGGCGCGCTGCGCGAGCTCGACGTCGCCGCGCACCGAGCCGGCGGTGAGGATGATGCCGATCCGCATGGGTGGGGGGCCTCCGGGAGCGGGCGCGGGGGGCGCCGGGCGCGGCCCATGATAGCCGCGCGGGCCGGGCGCGAAGGCCGGACGCCGGTGTGACCGGATCCGTCACGGGGGTGGGGTCTCCTGGTGCGCGCGGGGGAGAGAGAGGAGATCGGGATGCAGGCGATCGAGGCGATCGGGAAGAGCGAGACGGTCGGAGCCGTCGGAGAGCTCGGAGCGGGAGAGGAGCCGGACGGGCGCTGTGCCGTCTGCGGCTCCGACGAGGTGGAGCGCGACGCGGTCGCGCGGCCCGGCGCTGCGGGCTGGCTGCTGCTCGGCGCGTGCCGACACTGCGACCACCTGTGGACGCGGCCGCTGTCCGACGTCGACGCGCCGCGCGCGGCCGCACGGGTCGCGCGCGCGCCGGAGGTCGTTCGCGCGGCGTGATACCGTCGAGCCGTGAGGCTCGTGCTGTACACGGGGAAGGGGGGCGTCGGAAAGACGACGACGGCGGCCGCGGCCGCGGTGCTCGCCGCCGAGCGCGGGCTGCGCACGCTCGTCGCGTCGGCCGACGCCGCGCACAGCCTCGGCGACGTGCTCGACCGCGGCCTCGGCCCCGAGCCGGCCGAGCTCGCGCCGCGGCTGTGGGCCGCGGAGGTCGACGCGCGCGTCGAGAGCGCGCGCCACTGGGGCCGGATCCAGGAGTTCCTGTCGCGCACCTTCGCGCACCACGGCATCGAGGCCGCCGTCGCCGAGGAGCTCGCGATGCTGCCCGGCGCCGAGGAGCTGACGACGCTGCTCGCCGTCGAGCGGCACGCGGCCGGCGGGGCGTTCGACCTGATCGTGCTCGACTGCGCCCCGACCGACGCGGCGCTGCGCCTCGTGACGCTGCCGGAGGTCGCGCGCGGGATGCTGCGCACGGCGCTCCAGCTCGTCGGAGCGCTGTCCGGCGTCGCGGCGCCGATCGCACAGCGCGTGCTCGCGATGCCGCTGCCCGGCGGCGACGTCTTCGCCGAGGCCGAGGCGCTGCTCTACCGCGAGCTCGCGGCGCTGCACGCGCGGCTCACCGCGCCGGAGACGACCGCGAGGCTCGTCGTGACCCCCGAGCGGATGGTGATCGACGAGGCGCGCCGCGCGCACACCGAGCTCGCGCTCTTCGAGGTGGCCTGCGACGCGGTCGTGATGAACCGCCTGCTGCCCGAGGACGCGCTGCGCGAGCCCTTCTTCCGCGACTGGGGCCGCCTGCAGGGCGAGCGGCTCGCCGAGGTCGAGGCCGCGTTCGCGCCGCTGCCGGTGCTGCCGGCTCCGCTGCAGGACGACGAGGTCGTCGGCCTCGCGCGCCTCGCCGCGCACGGCAAGGAGCTCTTCGGCGACGCCGCGCCCGACGCGGTGCTGAGTCACGCGCCGCGCGTGCGCTGCGAGCGCCGCGGCGGCGCTTACTTCGCGCGCGTGCCGATGCCCGGCGCCGACGCGTCGGCGCTCGACGTCGCGAAGCTCGGCGACGACCTCGTGATCTCGACCCCGGCGCGCCGCCGCCGCATCGCGCTGCCGCGGCGCCTCGCCGCGCTCGACCTGCGCGACGCGTGCCTCGACCGCGGCGTGCTGCACGTGCGCCTCGAGCGCGCGGCGCCCGACGCCGATCGGCCCTGATGCGCGTCCGGCTCTTCACCGGCAAGGGCGGGGTCGCGAAGACGCGCCTCGCTGCGGGGGGCGACTGATGCGCGTCCTGCTCTTCACCGGCAAGGGGGGGGTCGGCAAGACGAGCCTCGCGCTCGCGACGGCGCTCGCGGCCGCCGAGCGCGGCCACCGCACCTTCGTGCTCTCGACCGACGCCGCGCACAGCCTCGGCGACGCGCTCGGCCGCGCGGTCGGCCCGCGCCCGGTCGAGGTCGCACCCCGCGTGACGGCGCAGGAGGTGGCGGCGCTCGCCGAGCTCGACCGCTCGTGGTCCGAGATCCAGCACTGGCTCCAGGAGCTGCTCTTCGACTCCGACGCGCTCGCCGCCGAGGAGCTGCTGGTGTTCCCCGGGCTCGAAGAGCTCGTCGCGCTGCGCGCGGTGCGCGAGGTGGAGCGCGGCGGCGCGCACGACCTGTGCGTCGTCGACTGCGCACCGACCGGCTCGACGCTGCGCCTGCTGCGTCTGCCCGACGTGCTGCGCCACCTGATGGAGGGTCTGTGGGGCTGGAAGCGCAGCGCCGCGCGCGCGCTGCGGCCGGTGGCCGAGCGGCTCGGCGCCGGGCGCCTCGTCGCGCCCGAGCGCGTGCTCGACGCGTTCGAGCGCCTCTACGACGAGGTCGAGGGCGTGCGACAGATCCTGCTCGACGAGGACCGCACGAGCGCGCGCCTCGTCGTGAACCCGGCGCGCGTCGTCGTCGACGAGACGCGGCGCTCGTTCGCGTACCTGTCGCTCTACGGCGTCGCCGTCGACGCGCTGCTCGTCAATCGCGTGCTGCCGGCGACCGCCGCCGACGGCTACTTCGCGCGCTGGGCCGAGCGCGAGCGCGAGGAGCTCGCGGCGATCCAGGAGTCGTTCCCGGTGCCGCTCTTCCACGCGCCGCTTTACCCGCGCGAGCTGCGGGGCGCCCCGGCGCTGCGCGCGCTGGCGCGGGAGGTCTTCGGCGAGCGCGATCCCGCTGCGTTCTTCAGCCGCGAGGAGCCCATCCGCATCCGCAAGCGCGGCGCCCGCAGCTGGATCGACATCGCGCTGCCCGGCGCCAGCAAGGACGAGCTCGAGGTGAAGCTCGCGGGCACCGACCTGTGGGTGCGCGTGCGCGACGCGCGCCGCCGCATTGCGCTCCCCGAGTCGCTCGTCGGGCGCGAGCTCGAGAAGGTGCGCCTGGT
>CAZQYK010000324.1:0-3879 GCA_964597285.1 uncultured Spirochaetales bacterium | reverse complement strand
GGGCTCTTTTGGAGGGCGTAGCCGTAGCAGCCGCCCCGGTCGGCCCGCTGGGTGTCGACGGTGATCAGCACCACGTCCGGCCCCTCCGCGGCCGGACGCCCGCAGGCCGCGGCGAGCCCGGCCGCGGCGAGCATCGGTCCGATTCGGAGCCACCCGCGCACGGGCCGAAGGTAACGCGCGCCGCCGGCGGGTCTCAGGAGGCGCCTCTCGAGCGGCCCGGGCCGCTCGAGCGCCGCGCGGCGAGCGCGACCGCGCCGGCGACGCCGGCCGCGAGCAGTGCGACGACGACGACCTGGTGCAGCGGGACGCCGAGGCCGAGGACACGGAACGCGACCCCCGACTCGGGGTAGTGGCGGAAGGCGTCGAGCGCGAGCCGGGAGCCGGCCCAGCCGACCCCGAACGCGCAGGTGACCGAGCCGGGTCTCGGGCCGCGCGAGTCGAGTGCCAGCAGCGCACCGAACAGCGCGAACGCGACGAGCGCGCTGTAGAGCTGGGTCGGATGCACGGCCGCGCCCGCAAACGCGACGTCGGCCGCGCTTCCCGACGGGAACGAGACCGCCCACGGAAGCGAGCTCGTCCGACCGAAGCAGCAGCCGTTCAGGAAGCAGCCGAGGCGCGTGATGCCCTCGCCGAGCGCGACCGACGGCGCCACCACGTCGGCGTGCCGCAGCACCGGGAGCCCCCGCCAGCGGAACCAGGCCAGCGCGCAGACGGTGGCGAGCGCCACCCCCGCGCTCATCGACAGGCCGGAGATCCCGACCGATCCCGGGCGGCCGGCGAGCCCGGAGTGGTGCAGCGGATCGAAGAGGTCGAGCCAGCGGCCGTGCGGCGGGCGGAAGAGCTCGGGAGACTCGAGCGCGAACAGCACCCGGGAGCCGACCAGCGACGATACGAACACGACCAATCCCGCGTCCAGCATCGCGTTTCCGTCCAGCCCCCGCGCGCGGGCGCGCCGCCAGGCGAGCCAGATCCCGGCGCAGAAAGCCAGGCTCAGCGCGACGCCGTAGCTCGTGAAGGGCTGGCCCGCGAGCTCGAAGAGGACCGGATGCATTCGCGCCTGCGAGCCCCTTCGTGCGGGGCTGGAATCGAGGAAAGAGACGAAAGAATCGAGGAAACGAAAGATGGCGCTTGTTGGCGCGGCTCGCTTCAGCGTAGATTGGCCGCGACTCGAAACCGGCGCTCCTCGCGGCTTCGCGTCCGGAGCGGGATATGCGGCGACGGTTGCTGGCGCTGAGTGGGGTGCTGGGGATCGCGCTCGGAGGGGTCGCTCCCTCCGCCGCGGCGGTCGACTGTGGCCAGATCGAGGTCCATCCCGCCGAGCACACCTCGCCGGCCGGACTGACGCTCCGGACGACCCGCTCCTCGGTCGTCGAGCACCCGATGCCGGGCACGTGGCACATCCGCACGTGCCACGTGGTCGTGAACCCGGCGGGCGGCGCGGCGGCCAGCGACACCTTCGACGTCTCGTGGAGCAGCGGCGTCCCGGTCGCATCGGCCAGCCTCGGCAACGGAAGCGCGAGCGCGCCGCCGCCCGACTGCAGCGCGCCCGGCTCGGGATTCGGCAGCGTCGGCGCGTCGGCGCTCGCGGGCGGCGACCTGACCGTCGAGTGCTGCCTGCTCGCACCGATCTCCACCGGCGGCTGCTCGGCGGGCGACCCGGGCTGCACCTGCGACGACCCCGGTCAGCTCGTCGCGAACGGGGCCGTCGTCGCCTCGCTCCAGTTCGATGCGCGCGTGCCGAAGTCCGGTGGCGGCGGGGGCGGCTCCTCGGGCGGCTGCGGGCTCGTCGGCCTCGAGGCGCTCGGCGTGTGGGCGTTCGTCCGCCGCCTCAAGCGCGCGGACAGGCGTCGGGCGTGAGGCGAGCCCCGCGCCCGGCCGCGCTCGCGGCGCTGCTGGCGCTCGCAGCGGCCTCCGCCGCGCGCGGCGAGCCCTACCTGTACCAGGTCGACGCCCCCGACAGCACGCTGACCGCGAGCCTCGACGCCGTCGACGAGAAGCAGCAGGGGCTCACGCCGAGCGGGCACGTCGACGCCGAAACCGTGCTCGCGCTCGATGCGGTCGAGGGCCTCGTCGTCTCGTCGCTGGAGATCACGTCGGCCGCGATCGGCATCGACGGCACGAGCTTCGCGCTCGCCTTCGGTCCGCACGTCTCGCTCGCGGCGACGAGCGGCCCGCTGCTCGTCGACGGGGCGTCGCCGGTGCTCCTGGGAACCGTCGTCGGACCGAACACGACGACCTTCGATCTCTCCGGGCAGCCGGTACTCCTCGTCGGCGGCACGCTCGACCTCGACGGAAGCGCGCTCGGCCAGAGCGTCGACGAGTCGCACGACCTGGCGGCGACGCCGCTGAGCGCGAGCCTGCCGGCGGGCACCGTGCTGACCGCGCACGTGCAGCCGGGGCCCGGAGATCCGCTGGTCACCCTGACCCTGCCCCTCGACGTGCTCGTGCGAGTCCTCGACGACCCGCTGGTGATCCCGCTGCACCTCTCCGGAACCCTCGAGCTCGAGGGAAGCCCCGCGCCCAACGCGGTCCCCGGGCTCGGCCCGCTCGCGGCGGTGTTCGCGTTCGCGCTGCTGCTGGGCGCCGCGGCAGTGCGAGCCGCTCTCGTCCGGGATCGCGCGCTGCGCCCGGCGGATCGCGGCGGCCGCTAGGTCCTCGCTAGCCACTCGAGCCCGGCCGCGGCGAGCACTGTCCGATCTGGAGCAGCGCGCTGGACGGCGGCGAGACTACGGTGAACCTACGCCGGACCCACCGCCCTTGCGAAACCAAGCGTTCGACTCGGGCGTGAAGAGCAGCACGATCGCGATCAGCTGCACCAGGGTCTGGAACGCCATGTTCACTGCGTAGATCGGGGCTTCTGAGAACAAGCGCGCGATCTCGTGTCGTACGACCCAGGTAGGAACGAGTCCGGCGACGAACAGGACGGTGAAAAGCAAACGCGCCCACCGTTGGCGTCGTCCGATGGCGAAGTAGATCCCGCCGTTGACCGCCACCGTCGCCGCGCCGACCACCGGACCGAACCAATTCGGCTGTCCGGGCGGCCTCGGGAACCCCTGAACCACCATCGTCAGGATCGACGCGACGACCGCCGCATAGAGCAGCCGCACTGCGATCGCCGCGCTCCGAGGCCGGTCGGGAGCGATCGCTCTCGCCGGGCGATCCAGTCGACTGTCGGGCGGCTTGTACGGATCGTCGTGCATCCGCCAATCGAACCTGCTTGCTCCGGAGACGCCTCTCATCCGATCGACGTGCGCACCCCGGTCGGGGTCGTCGACTCGTGTGGTCGGGCCGGGGAGATTCGAACTCCCGACCTCCTGACCCCCAGTCAGGCGCGCTAACCAGGCTGCGCTACGGCCCGGACCGCGACGAGAGGTAGCGGCTGGCCCGAGCGCTGTCGACCGAAGGCGACGGCGCCGGGAGCTAGCGGAACACGACCGTGCGGCGGTCGGGGCCGATCTCGATGCGGCGCACGACGATGCGGCCGTCGGGCATCGCGGCGCGGAAGTCGTGCGGGCCGGGCTCGAGCGCGACGCCGGCGAGCGGCGTCGTGCCGAGCTCGCGGCCGTCGACCTCGATCGCGGCCCACGGCTCGGCGTTGATCGCCACCGAGAGCGTCCGGGACGGCTGGCCCGGCGCCGTCGCTGCCGCGGGGGGCGGCGCAGGCCCTGGCGGCGGAGACTCGACGAGCGCCTGCGGCGCGAAGCGGCGCAGCACTTGCGCCGACGGCGTGCGCGAGAAGAGCCCCGCCCCCATCTGGTCGCCGAGCATCCACAGGAGCGACAGCAGCACGCCGATCAGGAAGCCGATCGTGCCGACGGGCCCGAGCCGCGGCCCCGGCTCGGGCGGCAGCTCGCTCGCGTGGCGCCGCAGGCGCGCCTC
>CAZQYK010000323.1:0-6823 GCA_964597285.1 uncultured Spirochaetales bacterium | reverse complement strand
GCCGCGCGCGCACGCGTGGCTCGACGCGAGCGCGTACCTGCACCACGTCGAGCTCGTGCGCCGCGCGCGCGGCGCCGAGCTGCCGCCGGGCCTGCGCAGCGACCCGCTGATGTACCAGGGCGGATCCGACGTGCTGCTCGGCCCGCGCGATCCGATCCGCGCCGCCGACCCGTCCTTCGGAATCGACTTCGAGGCCGAGGTCGCCGTCGCGCTCGGCGACGTGGAGATGGGGACGCGCGCCGAGCGCGCCGGCGCGAGCATCCGGCTCGTGCTGCTCGCGAACGACGTGTCGCTGCGCGCGCTGATCCCCGACGAGCTCGCGAAGGGCTTCGGCTTCCTGCACGGCAAGCCCCCGACCGCGTTCTCGCCGGTCGCGGTGACCCCCGACGAGCTCGGCCCGGCCTGGGACGGCCGCGCGCTGCACGGCGCGCTGCGCGTGCACCGCGGCGACGAGCTCTTCGGCTGGCCCGACCCGGGCGCCGACCTCGCGTTCGACTTCCCGACGCTGATCGCGCACGCGGCGAGGACGCGCCCGCTCGGCGCCGGCACGCTGCTCGGCTCGGGCACGGTGTCGAACCGCGACCGCACGCGCGGCTCGTGCTGCATCGCCGAGCGCCGCGTGATCGAGACGCTCGAGCAGGGCGAGCCGAAGACCGGCTTCCTGCGCTTCGGCGAGCGCGTGCGGATCGAGATGCTCGACGCCGACGGCCGCTCGATCTTCGGCGCGATCGAGCAGCGGGTCGAGCGGGCCGCTCCGGCCGGAGCCGAGCGCGTTTGAGACTCTTCACCTACTACCGCTCGTCGGCGGCGTGGCGCGTGCGGATCGCGCTGCACTGGAAGGGCCTCGCGTTCGAGCCGGTCGCGGTCGACCTGCGCCGCGGCGACCAGCTCGCGGCCGCGTTCCGCGCGCGGAACCCGGCCGGCGCGGTGCCGGTGCTCGAGGACGGCGAGCGGCGCGTCGTGCAGTCGCTCGCGATCCTCGAGTACCTCGAGGAGTGCCACCCCGAGCCGCCGCTGCTGCCGGCCGACGCCGCCGGCCGCGCGCGCGTGCGGCAGCTCGCGCTCGCGGTCGCGTGCGACGTGCATCCCCTCGCGAACCTGCGCGTGCGGCGCCACCTCGCCGACGCGTTCGGGCACGCCGACGCCGACGTCGCGGCGTGGTGCCGCCACTGGGTCGGGGAGGGCCTCGCCGCGGTCGAGGCCGAGCTCGCGCGCGCCGCTGCGACCGGCCGCTTCTGTCACGGCGACGCGCCGAGCTTCGCCGACCTGTGCCTGGTGCCGCAGCTCACCAACGCGCGGCGCGTCGAGCTCGACGTCGCTTCGGCGTTCCCGACCTGCGCGCGCATCGAGCGCGCCTGCGAGGCGCTGCCGGCGTTCCGCGCGTCGCACCCCGACGCCCAGCCCGACGCGCCGCGGGGCTGATCGGGCGCGCGCGACGGGCGCCGAGCCCCTACATTGCGCGCGTGGCGCGCGACCTCTCCCGGCTGCCGGTGTCGGAAGTCCGCCAGCGGGTGGCGGACGGCCCGCTGACCCCGCAGCTCCTCTTCGGGCTCCAGCGCGACCGCCGTCGCGGCGTGCGCGCGCTCCACGCGTCGGCGCGGCGCCGCTTCGAGCGGGAGCGCGCCGAGCGCCTGCGCCTCGACGCGATGCTGAACTTCGAGCGCGTGCTGTGGCGCCAGGGCGTGCGGCGCATCGCCGGCGTCGACGAGGCGGGCACCGGCCCGCTCGCCGGCCCGGTCGTCGCGGCCGCGGTCGTGTTCCCGCCCGACGTCCGGATCGACGGCGTCGACGACTCGAAGAAGCTCGACGCGCCGACGCGCGAGCGGCTGGCCGAGGCGATCCGCGAGCACGCCGCCGTCGGCGTCGGGCGCGCCGAGGTCGACGAGATCGAGCGCCTCAACGTCTACCGCGCGGCGCTGCTCGCGATGCGACGCGCGGTCGAGGCGCTGCCGGAGCCGCCCGAGCACCTGCTCGTCGACGCGCGCACGGTGCCCGGCGTCGACCTGCCGCAGAACCCGTTCCAGAAGGGCGACGGCATCAACTACTCGATCGCCGCGGCGTCGATCGTCGCGAAGACCCACCGCGACGCGCTGATGGCGGCGCTCGACCGCGAGCATCCCGGCTACGGCCTCGCACGCCACAAGGGCTACGCGACGCGCGCGCATCAGGACGCGATCCGGCGGCTCGGCCCGTCTCCGGTGCACCGCCGCTCGTTCACCTTCCTTCAGGAGCTGTGCGGGGGCTACTCGGAGCGCTTCTACTCGCTCCAGCGCGACCTCGCCGCGGCGCGCGACGCCGACGCGCTCGACCGCGTCGAGGCCGCGCTCGACGCCGCCGCGGCGTCGCTGCGCGCCGAGGAGCAGCGCAAGCTCCGTCTCTCGCTCGCGCGGCGCTGGAAGGCGCTGTAGCGGACCGGCTAGGCCCCGCGCTTGAGCTGGCTGTGGCGGTGCAGAACGTCGATCGTGTGGTGCGCGTCGGCGCGCTCGGCCTCGAGGTAGCGGCCGACGGCGTGCGCGAGGCGGGCGTCGGCGAGGTAGTGGACGCTCCAGGTCGGCTGGGGGTCGAAGCCGCGCAGGAACTTGTAGTCGCCGCCGGCGCCGGGCTCGAAGCGCGCGAGACCGCGCTCGATGCAGTGCTCGATCGCGGCGTAGTAGCAGACGTCGAAGTGCAGGTAGCGCACCGCCTCGAGGCCGCCCCAGTAGCGGCCGTAGAGCGCGTCGCCCTTCACGACGTTCGTCGTGCCGGCGACGATCTCGCCGCCGCGGCGCGCGACGACGAAGCACAGCCGCTCGCGGAAGCGCTCGCCCAGCAGCTCGAAGAAGCGGCGGTTCAGGTAGCGGCGCCCGTAGAAGTGCGCGTCGACGGTCGCGCGGTAGCAGCGGTACATCGGGTCGAAGAGCTCGTCCGGGATCGCGTCGCCACGCAGCACCGCGATCTCGACGCCCTGCTCGCGCACCCCGCGGCGCTCGCGCCGGACCTGGTTGCGCCGCTTGCTGCGCAGGTGGGCGAGGTAGTCGTCGAAGGTCGCGTAGCCGGCGTTGTGCCAGTGGTACTGGAGGCCGACGCGCAAGAGCCACCCGGCGTCGGCGAGCGCGCGGGCCTCTTCGTCGAGGCAGAAGTTCACGTGCACGCCGGAGAGGCCGTTCGCGTCGCAGAGCTGGCGCAGGCCGGCGGCGAGCCGAGCCGTCGCCTCGGCGCGCGGCGTGCCCGGCGCGACGAGGAAGCGCGGGCCGGCGACCGGGGTGAACGGCACGCCGACCAGCAGCTTCGGGTAGTACGCGATGCCGGCGCGCTGCGCCGCGTCGGCCCAGCCCCAGTCGAAGACGAACTCGCCCTCGCTGTGCTGCTTCACGTAGAGCGGGCACGCGCCCACCAGGCGCCCGTCCTCGCGCAGCAGCAGCGGTCGCGGCTGCCAGCCGGCCGCGGGCGCGACGCAGCCCGCGTGCTCGAGCGTGGCCAGCCACTCCCACTCGAGGAAGGGCGACGCGTCGCCGACGAGCGCGTTCCACGCGTCGCGCGGGATCGACGCGACGCCGTCCGCGACCTCGATCGAGCGGCCCACGCGACCAGTCTAGGAGCTGCGCGGCCGCCGGGCCCGGATCCGGCCGGCGCCGCGCGCGCTCACGCTAGACTGGCCGCATGCCGAATCGCCCGGGACGGCCCGACCCGCCGCCGAGCGGTCCCCCCGGCGGTCCGGAGCGCGCGGATCCGCGGCGCGAGGGCGGGCTGGCCACCGCCACGCGGCGCCGCGTCGCGCGGCCGCCGAAGTACAAGGTGATCCTCTACAACGACGACTACACGCCGATGGAGTTCGTCGTGGCGATCCTCGAGAAGCTGTTCCACAAGGGGCCCACCGAGGCCACGCAGATCATGCTCGCGATCCACCGCACGGGGCTCGGCGTCGCTGGCGTCTACGTGCAGGAGGTGGCCGAGACGAAGGTCGCGGCCGTGCACGCGGCCGCCGAGGCGCGCGGCTACCCGCTGCGCGCCGGCTCGGAGAAGGAGTAGGGACGCTTGAGCCAGATCAGCCGCGAGCTGCACCTGATGCTCCAGGCCTCGGTGCGCGAGGCGCTCGCGCGGCGCCACGCCTACGTGACCGTCGAGCACCTGCTCTACGCGATGGCCCACGACGCGCGCGGCAGCGACGTCCTCGTGCACGCCGGCGCCGACCTGCCGGCGCTCAAGGCCGCGCTCGACCGCTACTTCCGCGAGGACCTCGAGGCGGTGCCCGGCGAGGACGCCTACGAGGCGCACCAGACGCTCGCCTTCCACCGCGTGCTGCAGAACGCCGTCAGCCACTGCGAGGGCGCCGAGAAGGACGAGGTCGACGCCGGCGACATCCTGGCCGCGATCTTCCAGGAGGGCGAGTCCCACGCGGTGACGCTGCTGCGCGGCCAGGGCGTCACGCGCCTCGACGTCCTCCAGTACATCTCGCACGGCGTCTCGAAGGCGCGCGGCGAGGGCGCCGGGCCCGGCGGCATCCCGGCCGGTATCGAGCCCGGTCTCGGCGACGGCGGCGAGCTGCCGGCCGACCCGCTCGCCGCGTTCGCGACGAACCTCACCGAGCGCGCCGCCGAGGGCCGGCTCGACCCGCTGATCGGGCGCGGCACCGAGCTCGACCGCATCGTGCACGTCCTCGCGCGGCGCCGGAAGAACAACCCGATCCTCGTCGGCGAGACCGGCGTCGGCAACACCGCGCTCGCCGAGGGCCTCGCGCTGCGCATCCACGAGGGCCGCGTCCCCGAGGATCTCCGGGGCGCCGAGCTCTTCTCGCTCGACATCGGCGCGATGCTCGCCGGCACGCGCTACCGCGGCGACTTCGAGGCGCGCTTCAAGGCGACGATGGCCGCGCTGACCGGAAAGCCGAACGCGCTGCTCTTCATCGACGAGATCCACACGATCCTCGGCGCCGGCTCCGCGCAGGGCGCGACCGTCGACGCGTCGAACATGCTGAAGCCGCTGCTCCAGAACGGCGAGCTTCGCTGCATGGGCTCGACGACCTACCAGGAGTACCGCCACTTCGAGCGCGACCGCGCGCTCGCGCGCCGCTTCCAGCGCGTCGACGTCAAGGAGCCGACGCTCGACGAGACGGTGCGGATCCTCCAGGGCCTCGCGCCGAAGTACGCCGAGCACCACGGCGTGCGCTACACCGCCGCGGCGCTGAAGGCCTGCGTCGACCTCTCGCATCGCCACGTCAACGACCGCTTCCTGCCGGACAAGGCGATCGACGTGATGGACGAGACCGGCGCCGCGGTGCGGCTGCGCCCCACGGCGCGACAGCGCAAGACCGTCGGCGTGCGCGACGTCGAGACGGTGGTCGCGCGGATGGCGAACATCCCCGGCGTGCGCGCGTCGGGCGCCGACCGCACGCGCCTCGAGCACCTCGAGGAGGAGCTGCGCAAGGTCGTCTTCGGCCAGGACGCGGCGATCTCGACCGTCGTGCGAGCGGTCAAGCGCGGCCGCGCCGGCCTCTCGGGCCTCGAGCGCCCCGTCGGCTGCTTCCTGTTCACCGGCCCGACCGGGGTCGGCAAGACCGAGCTCAGCAAGCAGCTCGCCAAGGTGCTCGGCGTGCCCTTCGTGCGCTTCGACATGAGCGAGTACATGGAGAAGCACGCGGTATCGCGGCTGATCGGCGCGCCGCCGGGCTACGTCGGCTACGACCAGGGTGGGCTGCTCGTCGAGCGCATCCGCAAGGAGCCGTACACGGTGCTGCTGCTCGACGAGATCGAGAAGGCGCACCCCGACCTCGTCGCGATCCTGCTCCAGGTCATGGACCACGCGAAGCTGACCGACAACCAGGGCCGCGAGGCCGACTTCCGGCACGTGACGCTGATCATGACCTCGAACGTCGGCAGCCGGGAGCTCTCGGCCCGGGGCATCGGCTTCGGCTCCGGCCGCGCCGGCGACGGCACGAAGGAGGTCGAGCGGCTCTTCAGCCCCGAGTTCCGCAACCGCCTCGACGAGATCGTGCGCTTCCAGGACCTCGGGCCCGACGTGATGGGCCGCGTCGTCGACAAGTTCGTCGCCGAGGTCGAGGCCCAGCTCGCCGAGCGCAAGGTGAGGATCGAGCTCGGCGCCGACGCCCGCGCATGGCTCGCGCGCAAGGGCTACGACCCCGCCTTCGGCGCGCGCCCGATGGCACGCGTGATCCAGACCGAGCTGAAGGACCGCATCGTCGACGACCTGCTCTTCGGTGCGCTCGCGAAGGGCGGCCTCGTGCGCGTCGGCGTCGACGCCGAAGCGGACCGGCTGCGCTTCGCGATGGGCTGAGCGGGGGCCTTCAGCCCTCCGTCTCCGCCTCGAGTCCGGCCGCGATCTCCACGAAGCGCTCCACGGCGCCGAGTCGGTCGAGCGCCTCGACGGCGCGGTCCAGATCGAGCTCGACGTACTCGCGGATCAGCACGTTGCGGAAGCCGGGAAGCCGCTCCAGCTCCCGCACTACCTCTCCGGGAAAGCGCGGGTCGCGCGTGAGATGCCGCACCGCCTGGGTGTAGTCCTCGTAGCGCGCCGCGCCGCGAGCTCGCCGGCGGCGTCGATCACCGCCTGGCAGACCATGAGCAGCGAGAAGAGCACGTCGTTGTGGAGCGAGAGATCGCGCTCGAGGACCTCGCGCGACACGCGCGGACGGATCGCGCGCAGGTGCGCGAGGTGCCGGCGCAGCTCCGCGAGCCGGTCGACGAGCGGGCTCATCCGCGAAGCACGCGAGCCCGAGCGCGTGCGCGAATGCGATCGGGTCGATCCCGAGGCGCAGCGGCAGCGCGAGCGCGGCCGTCCACAGGAGGTTCGTGTAGCCCTCGACGCGCTCGCCGGGGTTCCAGACGAG
>CAZQYK010000322.1:0-4881 GCA_964597285.1 uncultured Spirochaetales bacterium | reverse complement strand
GGCCGCGCCGAGGCCGACCACCGCGCCGAGCGCGAGCCACGCGAGCGCGGCCGGCGGCGCCGCGCGCGGCGGCGCGGAGTCGCCGGTCACGGCCGCGCGGCCTCGCCCTCGCAGCGCACCGAGGTCGGCGCCGTGTGCTGGCAGCGCAGCCCGTCGGTGACGCCGTCGGCGAGCACCGCGCACGCGGTGCTCTGCGCCATCTGGAGCGCTGCGGCGCGGTCGGCCGCCGACGAAGTCCGGCACGCGCTGCCCGAGCCGAACGCGACGCAGACCTCGCACTCGACCGCGGACTCGCGCAGGACGGCGACGACGAGCGCGACGACGAAGACGAGCCCGATCACCAGCGAGAGCGCGACGCGCAACGCGTCCTCCTTCCGCGCGAGGGCCGGAGCCTAGGTCAAGCTCGGCGCAGCCGCGCTCGCTGGAAACGGAGCCTTTGCGCGGAAACCCCGCGGGGCATCGCGGGCGCGGCCGCGGGACAGCAGCCGCTCCGCTCGCTGGGAGACGCCGCGACATCCGAGTAGAGTGGCGCCCCCCGCCACCGGAGCCACCTCTTGCGAGCCCCTGCCCTGGCGGTCGCGGCGCTGGTCCTCGCGGCCAGTCCGGCCGCCGCCGAGAGGGACGACGACGACCGCTACCTCGCCGGTTATGCCGCCGCGGTGATCGAGCGCGACCTCGGCGTCGCGGTCGCCGATGTCGAGGTCGAGGACGGACGCGCGCGCGTCGTGCTCGAAGGCGGCGACGAGAACGCCGCCCTGCGCGTGCGCGAGGCGCTCGGCGCGATCGACGGAATCGAGCGCGTCGACGTCGTCTGGGCCGGCGCCGGCGAAGCGGTCGCGGAAGACGAGGACTGCGACGTCGAGCTGCTGCCGGCGCGGCAGCTCTTCGCGCCGCTGCTCGCCGACCCGCGCGAGCCGCACTTCGCGGCGATCTACCAGCGCCACCACGGCGAACCGCAGCTCGCGAACGTCGGGCACGCGAGCTTCGGCGAGACCTTCGCGCTGCTCGGCGGCGGCATCGGCGACGAGACGCGCTGGGAGCTCGGGATCCTCGGCGGCGTCTCGTCGATCTTCGACCTCGACGCGAACTCCTTCGACCTCGTCAACAGCGACTACTGGGTCGCGCCGACCTTCTCGCTGCGCCGCGGGATCCTCTCCGGCCACGCGCGCCTCTTCCACCGCAGCTCGCACGTCGGCGACGAGTTCCTGATCGGCGGCCGCGGGACGCGCGTCGACTTCGGGAACGAGGGCCTCGACCTGTTCGCGTCGGCCGACCTGCACGAGGCGCTGCGCGTCTATCTCGGCGGCGGCGTGATCCTGAACAGCGAGCCCGACATCGACCGCCTTTCGGCGCAGGTCGGCTTCGAGCTGCGCAGCCCGTGGACCTTCCTCGGCGGCACGACCCGCCCGGTCGCGGCGCTCGACTTCCAGGCACGCGAGGAGCTGAACTGGCGCGAGGAGCTGAGCGTCGTCTGGGGCGTGGAGCTCGCGAACCCGGACGTGGACTGGCTGCACCTCGCGATCCTCGGCACCTACTTCACCGGCAGCACGCCCTACGGCCAGTTCTTCGGGCTGCGCGCCGAGTGGCTCGGCGTCGGCTTGCACATCTATTTCTAGGGCTCGATCGTCTCCACGTCACCGGCCGACAGCTCGAGCACCGTCGGCTCGCGCATCCGGAACGCGCTCATCACGCGCTGCAGCCAGCCGTACTTGTCGCGGAACGCCGTCTCGACCCGCGCGACGACGTCGGGGTCGGCCGTCTCGCGGACGCCGACGGGGTGGTCGGTGCCGTCGACGCGCAGCGCCATCGGCGAGCCGCGGCGAATGTTCGCGAGCCAGCGCGAGTCGTTCGTGCGCACGAAGCCGTGACCGTCGAGCGCGACGATCCACACCTTCGTCTCGCGCGGGTCGCCGTCGGCGTCCTCGGTGACGATCTCGACGACGTCGCTCTCGCCGAGCGCCGCCCAGTCGACCTCGCCGGCGGCCGCGGCGGCGGCGCAGGCCACGAGCAGCAGCGAAGCGCAAGCCATCGTCTTCACGTCGTTCCTCCGTGCTCCGAGGCGGCCGCCGCGCGCGGGCCTGCCCGACCCGCCGGACCGCCCGTTCGCGAGCGAGGGGCAGTTTGCCGTTGACCGGCGGCCCGCGCCTCTCCAAACTGCCGGCTTCGGGAAGGATCGTTTTGCTGTCGATCCAACGCGGAGTCGGCCGCCCGGCTGACTCCGCGTTTCCGTCGGCGCCGCCGTCTCTGGTCTCCGCGCCGCGTTCCCTATACTGGCCGACCCCACGGGGGATCGATGCGCATCGCCAGCCTCTACCGCAGCAAGCAGCCGGTGTTCTCGTTCGAGTTCTTCCCGCCGAAGAGCGACGCCGGCGTCGACGCGCTCTTCGCCGCGCTCGCCGAGCTCGCGAAGCTGCGGCCCGACTTCGTCTCGGTGACCTGCCCGCTCGACAAGCCGCGCCGGCCGCTGACCTTCTCGCTCGTCGCGCGGATCCAGCGCGAGGTCGGCATCGCCGCGATGGCGCACCTCGTGACGGTGCACTACTCGCGCGCCGAGGTGGCCGAGGTGCTCGCCGGCCTGCGCCGCGACGGCGTCGAGAACGTGCTCGCGCTGCGCGGCGACCTGCCCGCCGAAGCGCCCGGCGCCCCGCGCGAGTTCCCGCACGCGTCGGACCTCGCGCGCTTCGCGCGCGCCGAGGGCTTCTCGGTCGGCGGCGCGGCGCACCCCGAGCGCCACCCCGACTCGCGCGACTGGGAGATCGACCTCGCCGGCGCGCGGCGCAAGGTCGACGCCGGCTGCGAGTTCCTGGTGACGCAGCTCTTCTTCGACAACGACGACTACTTCGCCTACGTCGAGCGCGCCCGCACGTCCGGCATCGAGGTGCCGATCGTCGCGGGCATCATGCCGGTGACGAGCGTCGCCGGAATCCGCCGCATGGCCGCGATGAACGGCAACCGCATCCCCGACGCGCTCGCGGCCGATCTCGAGCGCGTCGACGGCGACGCCGCCGCGGTCGCCGCCACCGGCGTCGAGTGGGCAACACGCCAGTGCGAGGACCTGCTCGAGCGCGGCGTGCCCGGGATCCACTTCTACACGCTCAACCGCTCGCCGGCGACGCGCGAGATCCTGACCGCGCTGCGCGCGAAGGGACTCGCGTAGGCCGCCGTGGCGCGCCGACCCGTCGAGCGTCCTCCGCGCTCGGCCTGCATCACGCCGGCCGGCGAGCGACGGCTGCGCGAGGAGTACGAGCGGCTGTGGAGCGTCGAGCGGCCGCGCGTCGCGCACGAGGTGAGCGAGGCGGCGGCGCTCGGCGACCGCTCGGAGAACGCCGAGTACATCTACGGCAAGCGCCGGCTGCGCGAGATCGACGGCCGGCTCGAGTTCCTGAACCGGCGCCTCGAGGAGCTGCGGGTGATCGATCCGCTCGACGCGGGCGACGGGCGCGTGCACTTCGGCGCGTGGGTGCTGCTCGAGGACGAGGCCGGCGACCGCGTCGAGTACCAGATCGTCGGGCCCGACGAGTTCGACGTCGACGCCGGCCGGATCAGCATGGACTCGCCGGTCGGCCGCGCCCTGCTCGGCCGCACGTGCGGCGACGAGGTGCGCGTGCGGCGCCCGAAGGGCGACGTCACCTTCGAGATCCGCGGCGTGCGCTACGAGGAGTCCGGCCGGCGGTGATCTCGCGGACGCTCGCGCGCTACCTGGCGCTGCAGGCCCCGGGCTGGGCGCTCGTCGGGGTCGTGCTGCACGCGCTCGTCGCGTGGGGCTGGATCGCGCCGCGACTGGCGATCGCGCTCGGCGCGCTGTGGGTCGCGAAGGACCTCGCGCTCTACCCGTGGCTGCGCCGCAGCTACGAGGACGGGCCGGCCGACGCCGGGGCGGCGCTCGTCGGCCGCAGCGCCGTCGCGCGCGACCGCCTCGCGCCGCGCGGCTGGGTGCGGCTCGGGTCGGAGCGGTGGCGCGCCGAGCTCGCGCCCGGCAGCGCGCCGGTCGAGGCCGGCGCCGCCGTGCGCGTCGTCGCGGTCCGGGGGCTCACGCTCGTCGTCGAGCCCGACTAGCCCTCACCCCTTCGCGACGTTGAGCACCTGGATCTCGGTGAAGCCGAGCAGGCCCCACGGCCCGTTCTCGACGCCGATGCCCGACCACTTCGCGCCGCCGAAGGGCGCGTGCGGCACGATGTCGACGTGCTTGTTGACCCACGCGGTGCCGCACTCGAGGCGGCCCGCGACGTCGGCGGCGCGCGCGGGATCGCTCGACCACACCGAACCCGAGAGGCCGAAGCGCGTCGCGTTCGCGCGTTCGACCGCGTCGTCGACGTCGCGGTACGCGATCAGCGGCAGCGCCGGTCCGAACTGCTCCTCGTCGACGAGGCGCACGCCCTCGGCGACGCCGGTGACGATCGTCGGCTCGAAGAAGTAGCCGGCGCCCGGGCGCGGCGCGCCGCCGCAGGCGAAGCTCGCGCCGGCGGCGCGCGCGTCGTCGACGAGCTCGGCGACGCGCTCGAGCTGAGGCCGGTTGTTGATCGGGCCGAGCTCGACGCCGGGCTCGGAGCCGTCGCCCATCACGACGCCGCGGGCGCGCTCGGCGAGCGCGTCGCGCAGCGCCACGAGCCGGTCCTCGTGCACGTAGACGCGCTTGATCGCGCTGCAGATCTGTCCGCTGTTCTCGAACGCGCCCCAGAAGAGCGAGTCGGCGATCCGCGCCGGGTCGGCGTCGGGCAGCACGATCGCGGCGTCGTTGCCGCCGAGCTCGAGCGTCACGCGCTTGAGGTCGGGCGCGGCGGCCGCGGGGTCGCGCGTGCCCGGGGCCACCCCACAGGTGTACGAGATATTTCGCACCCCCGGGTGGTGGGGGATGCACCCGCCCAGCGCGGCGCCACCCGC
>CAZQYK010000321.1:0-2711 GCA_964597285.1 uncultured Spirochaetales bacterium | reverse complement strand
ATCAGCCTCTATCCGCTCTTCTTCGTGCTCGTCGACCTCGCGGTCGACGCGCGCCTCGCGCCCGAGCGGCGGTGCGCGCTGCGCTTCCACGTCGCGACGAAGCTGCCCTTCCTCGCGATCGGGGCGGCCGTCGTGCTCGTGAACTTCACCACGCAGGTCGTCGCCGAGGACCCGTACACGCGCAGCCTGTTCACCTACGCGCTCGTCAAGGGCCAGGCGGCGTGGCGCTATCTGTGGCTGCTCGTCGGCCTCCTGCCCGGCCAGCCGATCTACGACGCGCCGCCGATCCAGCGCGCGCCACTCGTCGCCGCGGCGACGCTCGCGCCGCTCGTCGCGCTGCCGGGGCTCTTCGTCTGGGCGTGGCGGCGCGGCCACCGCGAGGCGGGGCTCGCGCTCGCGTGGCTCGGGCTCGGGATGGTGCCGCCGCTCGCGTTCCCGCTCGTCACCTTCATGGCCGACCGCTACCTCTACGCGCCGTCGCTCGGCTTCTGCTGGCTGCTCGGGCTCGGCATCGACGCCGCCGCCGCGCGGATGCGCGGGCGCGCGTGGCGCGCCGGGCTCGTGGCACTACTCGCCGGGCTCGTCGTCGCGCGGCTGCTGCCGCTGGGCTGGCGCTACCAGGAGGTCTGGAGCAGCAGCGAGGCGCTGTGGAGCTACGCGATGCGCCACGCGGTCGACCTGCGCGCGCGCGCCGGGCTCTCGTCGGCGCTGATCGAGCAGGAGCGCTTCGAAGAGGCGCGCGATCTGCTGACCGGCGTCGCGCTCGATGTGATGGGCCTCGCGAACCGCGGCGCCGCGAACTTCCGGCTCGGGCGGCTGCAAGAGGCGCTCGCCGACGCCGACGCCGCGCTGCGCCTCGCGCCGGAGCAGGGCGTCGACCCCCCGGTGGTCGCGACCGTGCACGCGCTGCGCGGCCGCGTGCTGTGGAAGCTCGGCCGCGAAGACGAGGCGCTCGAGGCCTGGCGTGAGGCGCTGCGCGTCGACCCCGCGAACGACGACGCGCGCAAGCTGCTCGACGCGATGCCGCGCGCGCGCGACGCGCACCCGCCGGTCCCGCACGATCCCTTCTTCCCCGACCCGCTGGCGCCGTGAGCAAGCCGAAGGCGCGCAGTGAGCCGAAGGCGAACGGAGTCGAAATGACCGGAGCCGACGCGCGCCGCAGCGCGCCCGCCGCGCAGCGCAACCGCGGGCCGATCCTCGCGGTGCTCGAGCGCGTGCTGCCGCCGCGCGGCCTCGTGCTCGAGATCGCGAGCGGGACCGGCGAGCACGCGGCGGCGTTCGCCGCGGCGCTGCCGGCGCTCGCGTTCCAGCCGAGCGACGTCGACCCCGGCGCGCTCGCGAGCATCGACGCGTGGCGGCGCGACGCCGCGCTCCCGAACCTGCGCCCGGCGATCCCGCTCGACGTCGAGGCGCTGCCGTGGCGGCTGCCGCCCGGCGCCGAGCCCGACGCGATCGTCTGCATCAACCTGATCCACATCGCGCCGTGGAGCGCGTGCCTCGCGCTGCTCGACGGCGCGGCCGCGCGGCTGCCGGCCGGCGCGCCGCTCGTGCTCTACGGCCCGTACCGCGAGCGCGGCGTCCACACCGCGCCGAGCAACGCCGCGTTCGACGAGAGCCTGCGCGCGCGCGACCCCGCGTGGGGCGTCCGCGACCTCGACGCGGTCGCCGCCGAGGCCGCCCGCCGCGGCCTCCAGCTCGAAGAGGTCGTCGCGATGCCCGCCAACAACCGCACCGTCGTGCTGCGCCGCGTCCGATAGCTCAGCCGTTGCCGGCGAGCGGGCCGCCGAGGGTCGGATTCGTCGCGGCGTCGATGCTCTGGTGGCGCAGCCGCGCGGCCTCGCGCCACGGGTCGCCTTCGGGCGGCAGCACCCAGAAGCGGCCCTCGCGGACCGCGGCGAGCGCGCGCTCGGCGAGCACGCTCGGGTCGACGCCGCTCGCCGCGACGCCGGAGACGATCTCCTCGACCTGGCGCGTCTCCTCCGGCAGGTCCTCGTCGGCGTCGCGCTTCAGGTGCGGCGGGCGGTTGCGCTCGGCGTGGAAGATGCGCGTGTTCACGAGCTCGGGGCAGACGACCGAGACGCCGACCGGGCAGCCCTCGCGCGCCGCGAGCTCGTGGTAGAGGCTCTCGGAGAGCGCGACGACGGCGTGCTTGCTGATGAAGTACGCGGCCGTCATCGGCCCGGTCGTCAGGCCGGCCATCGACGCCGTGTTGACCACGTGCGCCGGCTCGCCCTGCTCGAGCAGGATCGGCACGAAGGTGCGGATGCCGTGGATCACGCCCCAGACGTTGACGTCGAGGATCCACGCGTAGTCGTTCAGCGACGTGCCCCAGCTCGTGCCGCCGCAGAAGACGCCGGCGTTGTTGCAGACCACGTGCACGCGCCCGAAGGCCGCGAGCGCGTCGTCGGCGAGCTGGCGGACGGCGTCGGCCCGAGACACGTCGCAGGCGAACGCGGCGGCCTCGACGCCGTCGGCGGCGAGCGCGCGGCGCGTCTCGTCGAGCGCGGCCTTTTCGACGTCGGCGATCGCCACCTTCATGCCGGCCGCGCCGAAGGTGCGCGCCATCGCGCGCCCGATCCCGCTCGCGGCGCCGGTGATCACGGCGACCTTCCCGTCGACTTCCTGCATCCGATCGCTCCTCGGCGCGCGTGCGGTGCGCTAGGCCTCGCGCCAGCGTCGCGGTCCCCTGCGCACGCCCTCGAGCAGCGGCT
>CAZQYK010000320.1:0-4593 GCA_964597285.1 uncultured Spirochaetales bacterium | reverse complement strand
ATCGCGACGACGGTAGGTCGTCCTCCGGCGGGAATGCCGTGGGTTGCCGAGCGCCGGCCGAGGTAGGAGATGAACAGCTTCCCTGCGTCGCTGAACACTGCCCACGGATCTGCGCGACCTGGAGGAATCGGGCCATCCGGGCCACCCCGAGGACCGTTGGCGACCAGCTCGTTCCGTAGTCCGTCGAATGGGCGGCAAACAGACCGTTGTCGAACGGATGGGTCTTCGAGATGACGAACGCGCGGCCGGCCCCGGCCTCGCTCGGGTCCACCGCGATGAATGCCTCGTTCTGGTTGTCTGCGGCCAGCGTCAGGTTGGCTGCGCTCGCATGCTGAACGCTGACGGAAGACGCGTTCGCGGCCTCACCCAGCGTTCCCGCTTCGGCTGCGCCGGGAGCGGACGACTCGTAGGAGATCAGCCACTCCAAGCACGCTTGCTCCCAGCTCGGTTCGTCCGCGTGCTGCTCGACGAACTGCGTGCACACGTTGTCCGATTCGACGGCAGACTCGGCGGTCGATGGGCCGAGCAAGAGGAGCCCCACCAGCGTCGGATACAGCTGCGACTTCACCCGCTGAACCTCCGAAGCTCCCGCTTGGATGGCGGGGATCAACGCCGGCGGTGCTGGCCGACTCGCCGTCCGATCGTAGTAGCGACGACACCGAATGCTACGAGCACTCCCGTGGACGGCTCGGGGACGATGTCGACGCTTCCGCCGGGAGCGCTCGTGAGGCCGAAGAAGACGAGCGTCGTCGTGCTGAAGGGATCCGCCTCCCAGGAGAACTCGAGCGTGCCGGGCGCGGTCGCCAGAAGCCGCACCGTCGCCGTGAGCGGTCCGTCGACGGGGTCTGCCTCACCTCTGACCTGACTGAACGCATCGCCAAAGCCGCTTCCCCCGGCGAGGCCCCCGAGCGCCCAGGGAAAGCCGTTGGTGGTCAGTGGCTCCTGGTGGGAGTCGACGTAGTCTGCCAAGTCAGGGTCGAAGAGAATCCGGCCGAATACGAAGTCGTTGACCGCGGCTCCCTCCGAGTCGCCGAAGACGTTCAGCGTGATCGTCTCGCCGACTTGGTAGGTCTGTCGATCGGGCGCGATCATGAGTGTCGCGGCCGAGGTCAGGTTTCCGAGTGCCAAGACTCCTAGGAACGCAAGCAGAGAACGCCGCATACGCCTACCTCCAGACCGCTCTAGGGGGATCCGCTCGACGCTAGCGGCGAGCAATCCGAGCCGGTCGGCAGCTCCGGAACGATCTCCACGCTGCCGCCAGAGGCCGTCGCGAGACCGAAGAAGGTGAGCTTCGTAGCACTGAGGATCTCGATATCCCAGGAATAGTCGAGCGTGCCAGGCGCGGTCGCCAGAAGCCTCACGGTCGTCGTGAGAGGACGGTCGACGGGGTCGGGCTCCCCTTGAAACTGGCTGAACGCGTCGCCAAAGCCGCTTCCCCCGGCGAGGCCCCCGAGCGCCCAGGGGAAGCCGTTGGTGGTGAGCGGCTCCTGGTTGGAGTCGACGTAGTCCGCCAGGTCAGAGTCGAAGAGAATCCGGCCGTGAACGAAGTCGTCAACCGCCGCTCCCTCGGAGTCGCCGACAACCTGCAGGGTGATCGTCTCGCCGACCTGGTAGATGTGACGAGGAACGGTGATCGCGACCTCGCCGATCCGGCAGGTGCCGGCCGGAGTGATGGTTCGCAGTCGATCCAGACCTCGCGAGCAGCAGAGGTCCGAGGATCGTGATTGCGAGCACGGACGGGCGCATCGGGTTCTCTTCCGACGAGCTCCCCTCGATCATCCTATCACGGCGCGGCTCTTCCGATGCGCTCCACGTTCGGCGCGAAGCCGATCGCCCCTTCCCCCAAGGCTCACGCTCCCGGATGCGGCGACCCGCTCCGGCGCGATGCCGACTCCGGTGTCGCGCACCAGGAAGTGCAGCAGCGGCTCGGGTTCGGTCTCCTCGTCCTCGACGCGGACCACGAGCTCGCCGAGGTCGGTGAACTTCTGTGCGTTGCCGATCAGCGCCGAGAAGCCGACGTGGTAGCACGCCACGGATACGGCTGCGGTCGGGAGCAGCGGCGCCCGCAGCGTCCGCCACGCGCGTGTCTCTCGCGCATTCTCCATCGTGAGCCCATCGGACGCCCGGGCCGCGACCTAGCGCTCCTCGAGGCCGTTCTGGCGCAGCCGCCAGAGCAGGACGTCGAGCCGGTCCTGGCCGAAGAAGGGCTCGCCCCGGAACGCGCAGGTCGGCACCCCCCAGTGCCCGGCGGCCTCGTGGTCGGCCTGGTTGCGCTCGATCACCTCCTCGAGGCGCGCGCGTTCCTTCTGCGCCGCCTCGTCGAGCTCGTCGAGGTCGAGGCCGGCGCGCGAGGCCGCCTCGGCGAGGTGCGTGCCCTCGTGCCAGTCCTGCGTGCCGCTCCAGATGGTCTGCGCCACCTCGTCGGCGAACTCGATGCCGCGACCCCGCTCCTCGGCGAGCACGCCGAGGCGCGTCAGCCGGTGGATGTAGGGCTGCTCGCGCCCGGTCACGAAACGGCCGTCGCGGAACTCCTGCACCACCGGGTCGGGGCGCGGAGGCGCGAAGGGCAGGCCCAGGTACTCGGCGACGCGGAACACGTCCTTCATGAAGTAGCTCGGCCACAGCGGGTGCACGCGGTCGAAGAACTCCGGCGTGCGGATCGCGAGCGGGTACACCGGCCGGAAGCGCACCGCGAGCCGGTAGCGGCGCTGCCACTCGGCGAGGCGCGGCGTCGCGAGGTACGACCAGGGGCTGCGGAACGACCAGAAGACGTCGATCTCGAGCGCCTCGGCCACGGCTCGAGCAGCTCTTCGGCGAGCAGCTCGAGCGCCTCGGGCTGCGGCGTGCCGACGAGCATCGTGTCGACCCAGCGCTTGCGGCCCGCCTCCTTCCACGCGGCCAGGCGCTCGCGGATGCGCGCCTTCGGGCCGACGAGGTGCGCCGCGTCGACGAGCTCGTCGGGCACCGCCGCCGCCGCCTCGAGCTTCTTGCCGTCGAGGTAGAGGTCCTGGATCTTCACCGCGGCCTCCTCGTAGCCGAGGCGCTTCGCGAGGTCGTTGTAGAAGTTCTTGTCGCGCGCGCCCATGCCGCCGATGTAGAGCGCCATGTGCCCCTTCACCGGCATGCGCGCCTTCTCGAGATCGTCGGAGACGATCACCGTCACCATCGGCGTGATCGCGAAGTCGGCGAGGCTCTTGCCGCCGCCGGCCTTCGCAAAGCCGTCCTCGAGATAGGGCAGGTAGACGCGGTCGACGGTCTCGGGGTCGAGCATCATCGGGAACACGCCGTCGGCGACCTCGCCGGCGCAGCGCATGCCGGCCGGGCTGATCGACGCGGTGTAGATCGGCAGCTTCGGGTTCCCGTGCAGAATGCTCTTCAGCGGCTTGCCGAGACCGGTCGTGCCGGGGCCGCTGATCGGGATGTCGTAGTGCTCGCCGTGGAACTCGAGCGGCTTCTCGCGCGCAAGGATCTGGCGCACGATCTGGATGTACTCGCGCGTGCGCGTCAGCGGCTTGCCGTAGGGCGTGCCGTGCCAGCCCTCGACGACCTGGGGGCCCGACGGCCCGAGACCGAGGATGAAGCGGCCCCCGGAGAGATGGTCGAGCGTCATCGCCGTCATCGCGGTCATCGCCGGCGTGCGCGCGGGCATCTGCATGATCGCGGTGCCGCAGCGCAGCACCGTCGTGCTCGCGAGCACCCAGGCCGCGGTGCTCACCGCGTCGTTGCCGTAGGCCTCGGCGGTCCACGCCGAGTCGTAGCCGAGCGCCTCGGCGCGCTTCAGCAGGTCGAGGTTCACCGTCGCCTTGGGGCCGAAGGCGATCGCGTTGAGTCCGAGCTTCATCCGGGAGTCCTCCGGCGCGCGTCCCGACGGGTGGGAGCGGCATCGTCGCACGGCCATCCGACGGGCGGGAGCGGCATCATCGCACAGCCGCCTCGCCCACGTCGATCGCCTTCGAGCCGCGGGGCAGGGAGACCCGGGTGCCGTCGCGACCGAGCGTCACGCCGCCGTCGAAGGCGTCGGCGACGCCGTCGAGGAACACGCGCTCGAGGGCCGCGAGCGGCAGCGGCGGCACGACGTGGTAGAAGAGCAGGTGGCGCGCGCCGGCCTCGGCAGCGAGCTCGGCGGCGTCGACCGGCGACGCGTGGTAGTCGGGAATGTCGGCGGTGATCTTCGCGAGCCCGGCGTTGCCGGCCGCCGTCGCGGCCTCGTGCAGGATCCCGACGAGCTCGGGCGAGAGCGCCTCGTGCACGACCAGATCGGCCCCGCGCGCGGCCGCGAGCAGGCTCGGCGACTTTACGGTGTCGCCGCTGACCACGAGCGAGCGCCCGCCGTAGTCGAAGCGGTAGCCGACCGCCGGCGATACCGGATCGTGGTCGACGCGCACCGCGCGCACCGTCACGCCGTCGCGCTCCCAGACGACCCGCGTCTCGCCGGGCGGCGGCGCGGCGAACGCGCGCGCGGCGAGCCCGGCGCCCGACGCCGGCGCGACCGCCTCGCCGTGGTGCGCGCTGCGGTAGCCGGCGTCGCGCGCGTAGGCGCGCACGAAGCCGGCGACGACGTCGTCGACGCCCTCGGGCCCGACGACCGGCAGC
>CAZQYK010000319.1:0-11545 GCA_964597285.1 uncultured Spirochaetales bacterium | reverse complement strand
CGTGCGCGCGGCGCGCCGCGGCGCGGGCGCGGCCGGCCGCGCCCGGTCGGGCGGCAGCTCGGCGGCGACGAAGGTGCCCGCGCCCCGACGCGCGACTGCGTAGCCCTCGGCGACGAGCTGCTCGTAGGCCCCGAGCACCGTGTTGCGCGCGAGCCGCGCCTCGCGCGCGAGCGTGCGGCTCGCCGGCAGGCGCTCGCCGGGCCGCAGGCGCCCGTCGAGGATCCCCGCGCGCAGCGCGCGGTAGGCCTGGCGGTACAGGGGCCCGTTGCCGTCGAGGCGCAGCCACACGCCGGGAGCTTCCCGAAATTGGCCCCACCTTTCCAATGGAACCTGGCTCTTTCGAGGAGCCGCCGGTGGCGGCGATCCTCGGGTCGACGCGCGCCGCCAGGAGACCGCATGAAGCTCTACTCGGGACCGCTCTCCCTGTTCACCGCGAAGGTCCGGATCGCGCTCGACGAGAAGGGCCTCGCGGTCGAGCGCGTCGAGGTCGGCTGGAGCCCGCGCGACCGCTACCTCCCGCACCACCCCGACGTCGTGCGCCTGAACCCGAAGCGCCAGGTGCCGGTGCTCGTCGACGGCGACGTCGTCGTCTACGACTCGACGCTCGTGCTCGAGTACCTCGAGGATCGCTACCCCGAGCCTCCCCTCTTTCCGCGCGACCCGGCCGGGCGCGCGCGCTGCCGCCAGCTCGAGGCCTTCGGCGACGAGCTGCTCTTCCCGCCGCTCTGGGAGCTGATCGACGGCGTCTTCTATCCCGGAGGAGCCGGCGACGGCGAGCGCACGCGGGCCGCGCGCGACGAGCTCGCGCGTCAGTACGCGCGCCTCGACGCCGAGCTCGACGGGCGCGAGTACTTGTGCGGCGCGTTCAGCGTCGCCGACGTCGGCTGCGTCGTGATGACGAACGCCGCCGCGACGCTCGGCGCGCCGCCCGGCCCCGCGCTAACGCACGTGCACGGCTGGCTCGCCCGCGCCCGCGGCGCGGCCTAGGAACCCTACGACGCCTTCCGCGCTCGCTCGTAGCGCTCGCGCTGGAAGGTGAGGCAGGTCGAGTCGGCCGGGATCTCGTCGAGCGGCTCGCGCACGAGCTCGGGTGTGATGCCGAGGCGCTCGGCGACCGGCCGCAGCGCGTCGAGGTCGAAGCCGTAGAGCGCGGCCGCGTTCTCGCCGAGCATCTTGCGCACCTCGGGCTCGGAAACGTCGGCGAACGCGAGGCGCATGTTCTCGCGCGAGTACGGGTAGCAGCCCTCGTAGTGCGGGTAGTCGTTGCCCCAGAGGATCTTGTCGACGCCGACGTAGTGGCGGCCCTCGATGTCGGCCGGCGACGGGAAACTCGCGCCGTACCAGCAGTTGCGGCGCGCGTAGAAGGTCGGCGTCTCCTTCAGGGCCTCCGCCTTCGACAGGTCGACCTCGCCCATCATCCCGGCCTTCATGCCCATGTGGACGCCGTCCATGCGCCGCAGCAGCCCCGGGGCCCACGCGCAGCCCGACTCGGTGAGGATGAAGCGCAGCCCCGGGAAGCGCTCGAAGACGCCGCCGAGGATCAGCTGGCAGAAGCCGCGCTGCACGAAGAAGGGCATCTCGAGCACCCACAGCATCTGGCCGCCGGCACTCTCTGGATAGCGCGGGCTGCCCTGGCCCGAGTGCTGGTTGACGACGAGGCCGTGGTCCTGGATCGCGGCCCACAGCCGGTCGTAGGCCGGGTCGTCGAGCTGCGCGAGGTGCACGTCGTCGAGCGCCGGCAGCGGCAGCAGCACGCCGCCGCGCAGACCGTGCTCGGCGATCCACTTCACGTCGGCGATCGCGTCGTCGACGTCGTTGAGGTGGATCAGGCCGATGCCGGCGCGCCGGCCGCGCTCCTCGGCGCAGAAGTCCGCGAGCCAGCGGTTGTGCGCGCGCGTGCCGGCGAGCCAACGCTCGTACTGCTCGGGCCGCGCGAGCGGCGACACGTGGTAGGCCCGGTCGTAGAAGGGCGGCACCGTGTTCGGGAAGATCACCTCCGCGCACACGCCGTCGCTCTCGAGGTCGGCGCGGCGCTCGGCCGAGTCCCAGTTCTTCGTCTTCTTCTTCCCGAGCAGCTTCTTCGACGGGTTGCGGTACGCGCCTCGCCACGCGTCGAACTCGTCGCGCCACTTCGGGTCGAGGTAGTCGCGGTACATGTCGATCGCGGCGCCGGCGTGGGTGTCGCCGGTGATCGCGACGTACGGGGCGGCGGCGGCGGACGTCGGGGACAAGGGACCTCCAGCGGCCCGGGCGGCCCGGGAGCCGCAGATCGGGCGGATCTGACGGACCGTCAGATAACCAGAACCCGCGCCCGGCGGCAAGCGCCCGGGCTACTGCTGCTGCTGCTGCTGGCGCTGCTCGTCGACCGGGTCGGGCGGCTGCTCCTGCGGGCCCACGGCGCGCGGGCGCACGAGGGCCGGCAGCTCGCTGTAGACCGGCACCTCGAGGTCGGCGCTGCCGCGCTGGAGGGATGCCACGTCCTGCGGCGCGATCTCGCGGCACGCGACCGAGGCCTCGAGCACCTCGCTCGCGCTGCCGCGGTAGACGCCGCGGTTCGGCGGCACGTCGTCGTAGTGGCGCCCGATCGCGACGACGACGTAGCGCTCGTCGGGCCCGCGCTCGTGCGTGGGGTCGAAGCCGACCCAGCCGTCCGGGCCGCGCACCTCGACCCACGCGTGGCTCTGCACGGGCTCGCGCGTCTCGCCGACGTGCAGGTAGCCGCTGATGTAGCGCGCCGGGATCCGGCGCCGGCGCAGCACGCCGAGCGTCGCGTGGGCGAAGTCCTGGCAGACGCCGGAGCCGGCCTCGAGCGCCTCCTCGGCGCTCGAGCGCCAGTCGGTGACGCCTGGCACGTAGCGCAGCCGCTCGCGCACGGCGCGCCCGACCGCCTCGACCTGCGCGCGCAGCGGCGCGTCGGCCGGAGCGGCGACGGCGCGCTCGAGCTCGGCGAGCCTCGGCCCGCCGAGCGTCGGGCCGTGCGGCAGCGCGAAGTCGAGCAGCTCGCCCGACGCGTCGGGCCTTCTGTCGCCGAGCGCGTCGAGCCCCGGCCCTCCCGGCGCGACGTCGACGACCGAGCGCGCCTCGATCTCGATGCGGTCGTGGTAGTCGCGGATGCCGAGGTGGTGCACCGCGTTGCCGTTCCAGTCGCGGTGGCGGTCGATGTGGGCCGGCGGGCCGACGGCGAGGTGGAAGGCCTGCAGCGTCTGGCGCGCGCCGCCGCGCGGCTCGACGCACAGCTCCATCTGCGACTCGCGCACGAAGTCGTCGAAGCGGAACGTCAGACGGTGACGGATCTCGAGCAGCACCTTCTTCGACTCAACCCCGGAAGTACACGCGCGCGATCTCGTCGTGCGCGGCGGCGAGCTGCTCGCCGAGCTGCTCGCAGAAGAGCACCGGACCCTCCTTGTCGAGCCGGTCCTCGCCCTCGTAGCGGAGCGCCGCGTCGAGGCGGCCGACCCCGCGGCGCGCGGCCCCGTGTTCGTCGGCGCGCGGCAGCCGGTCGAGGTAGGCCGCGATCCGCGTGACGCCGCACGACACCGAGCGCGGCGCCGTCGTCTCGAAGAGCAGGAAGCGCAGCACCTGCGGCGGGTCGAGCGCGGCGCCGTGCGCACTGCGGTAGTTCTCGAGCGAAGCGAGCGAGCGCAACAGCGCCCGCCAGCGCGCGTAGAAGAGCGGCTGCTCGCGCTCGGTCGGCACGACGCCGAGCGTCGGCAGCCGCGTGCGCAGCACCGTCAGCGTGCGCTGCGCGCGCTCGACCGCCTCACCCATCTTCAGGAAGGTCCAGCCGAGGTCGCGCGAGAGCGTGAGCTCCATCGAGCCGAGCACGCGGCGGATGTCGCGGTGCGTTCCGGCCACCTCGGTCGCGGCGCGCACCGGGTCGCGCGGCAGGCGGCGGCCGAGGCGCTCGAGGTTGCGGAAGGTCTCGTTCAGGTCGAGGAAGACCTCGCGCGTCAGCGCCTCGCGCACCGAGCGCGCGTTGTCGCGCGCGCGCGCGAGCGAGTGGCGCACCGACACGGGGTTGTCCTCGTCGAGCAGCAGCCAGCGGATGTACGGCAGCGCGAGCCCCGACTCGGGCGAGAAGTCGAGCGTCCGCTCCGGCGCGCCGGAGACCGCCAGCAGCAGCTCGTCCCACTGCGCCTGTGCGAGCGCATCGTCGAGGCCCTCGAGCTCGACCGCGAGCTCGGTCGTCACCGTCAGCAGGCGCGACACGTTCTCGGCGCGCTCGACGTAGCGGCCGGTCCAGTACAGCGACTCGGCGACGCGCGAGAGCACTAGGCGGCCTCTTCGGCGAGCACCCAGGTGTCCTTGCTGCCGCCGCCCTGCGACGAGTTGACGACCAGCGATCCCTCGCGCAGCGCGACGCGCGTGAGCCCGCCCGGCAGCACCTGGATGCGGTCGCCGTAGAGCACGAAGGGCCGCAGGTCGATGCGGCGCGGCCGGAAGGCCTGGTCGATCCAGGTCGCGTGCGCCGAGAGCTGCACCACCGGCTGCCCGATGTAGCCGCCGGGGTTCGCGCGCATCCGCTCGCGATAGGCGGAGATCTCCTCACGCGTCGAGAAGGGCCCCATCAGCATGCCGTAGCCGCCGGCGTCGCCGGTGGTCTTGACGACGAGCTGGTCGAGGTGGTCGACCATGTACGCGAAGTCGTCGGGCCGCGCGCCGACGTAGGTGGGCACCTGCGCGAGGATCGGATCCTCGGCGAGGTAGAAGCGGATCAGCTCCGGCAGGTAGGCGTAGACGGCCTTGTCGTCGGCGACGCCGGCCCCCGGCGCGTTGCAGAGCGCGACGTTGCCCTCGCGGTAGGCGTCGATCAGGCCGGGCACGCCGAGCGCCGAGTCGCGCCGGAACACGAGCGGGTCGAGGAAGTCGTCGTCGATGCGCCGGTAGATGCAGTCGACGCGCTCGAGGCCGGCCGTCGTGCGCATGAACACGTGCCCGCCGTCGACGACGAGGTCGGCGGCCTCGACGAGCGGCACTCCCATCTCGCGGGCGAGGAAGGAGTGCTCGAAGTAGGCCGAGTTGTACATGCCCGGCGTCAGCACCACCGGGCGCGGCGAGTCGCCGCGGCGCGCGACGAAGCGCAGCACCTGCGCGAGCTGGGCCGGGTACGACTCGACCGGCCGCACGGCGTAGGCGCTGAAGAGCTCCGGGAAGGAGCGCTGCAGCAGGTTGCGGTTCTCGAGCACGTAGGAGACGCCGGACGGGCAGCGGCAGTTGTCCTCGAGCACCAGGTACTCGCCGTCGTCGCCGCGGATCAGGTCGGTGCCGACGACGTGCGTGTAGACGTCGCGCGGCGGCACCACGCCGAGCAGCTCGCGCTTGTACTCCACGCGCGTCAGCACCAGCTCCCACGGCAGCACGCCCTCGCGCAGGCACGCGCGCTCGCCGTACACGTCCTTCAGGAACAGGTTCAGCGCGGTGATGCGCTGCACGAGGCCCGCCTCGAGCCGGCGCCACTCGTCGGCCGGCACGACGCGGGGCACGAAGTCGAAGGGGAAGACGCGCTCGGTGCCGCGCCGGTCGCCGTAGACCGCGAAGGTGATGCCCTGGTTCAGCAGCGACAGGTTCTGGAGCCGCTCGCGGCGCGCGATGTCGCGGGGGTCGAGCCCGTCGAGGATCGAGAGGAGACGCGCGTAGTGCTCGCGCGGGACGCCTGCGGAGGCGAAGATCTCGTCGTAGCTCGCGCTCTCGGCCTGCCAGTCCACTCCCGTCTCCGGTGGCCCATACTACACGGGCCGGTCATGCCCTTCACCCTCGAGCACGTGCACGAGATCGACGCGCCGGCCGAGCGCGTCTGGGCGGTGATCTGCGACCTCGATCGCTATCCCGAGTGGAACCCCTTCGTCGTCGCGTGCCGCTCGACGCTCGCCGTCGGCGATCCGATCGCGATGCGCGTGCGCGTGCTGCCGTGGCTCGCGCAGCCGCAGCGCGAGGAGGTGTTCGAGCACGAGCCCGGCCGGCGCCTCGCGTACGGGCTGCGCGGCGGCCGGCTCGGCGCGCTCGCGAGCCGGCGCTCGCACGACGTCGCGCCGCTCGGCCCCGGCCGGGCGCGCTACGCGTCGCACTTCGAGCTGCGCGGCTGGCTCGCGCCGCTCGTCGCCGCGCTGCTCGGCCGCCGCCTCGAGCGCGGCTTCGCGGCGATGAGCGATGCGATCCGCCGGCGCGCCGAGGCGCTCGACTAGCGCCCTCGCCCGCCGCCGCCGTTCTTCGCGCGCGGGTCGCGCACGCGCATCCGCAGCGGCGCCATGTCGAGGCGGCGCCCGCGCAGCGCCGCGACGAGCGCCTCGACCTGCGCCGGCGGCCCGTTCACGTCGAGCACCAGCGACACGGTCACCGTCGCCGCGGCTCCGGCGCGAGGTGCGGCCGCCGCCGCGACCGGCGCGCCGACCGGGCCGAGCCCGCCGCCGAGCTCGGCGAGCGCGGCGTCGAGGTCGCGCACGGCCGGCCCGGCGCCGAGCCCGAGGTCGTCGCCGCCGAGCGGGTCGGGCGCGTCGAGCTCCTCGAGCGAGCCGTCGAGCGACACGGCGCGCGCGCGCGGCGCCTCGCGCACGAGCGTCGGCGCCGACCTCGCGAGCGGGTCGTCGTCGAGGTCGATCGCCATCATCGTGCGGCCGCCGGCCTCGGCGGCGTCGGTCAGCGCGTCGAAGGCCTTCAGCTGCGAGGCGAAGCGCACGTTGCCGCCCGGCTTCGGCGGCCGGTCGGTCAGGCCGAACTCGATCCGCCAGGTGCCCACCTCGACGACATCGCCCGGCGCGAGCGCGTGCGCGCGGATCGGCTCGCCGCCCACGCGCGTGCCGAGCGCGGAGCCGAGGTCCTCGACGCCGAAGCGCCCCTCCTTGTGGCGGAACACGCAGTGGCGGCGCGAGACCTCGGGGTCGTCGACCTCGATGTCCTGGCCGTCGAGGCGGCCGACGGTGATCTCGACCGTGTCCCAGAGCACGACCCGTTCGCCGTCGCGGCCGCCGCGCACGACGAGGTACGGGGTGCTTCGCGGCGGCCGGTCCAATCTCATCGCAACTCCAGATGTCTTCCGATATCGGCGCAGCCCGGGCCCGCCTTGACCGGCCGGCCGCGCTACCTGTTCGTTCCCGGTGCGGAGGGCGAGCGACGGAGGCGCGCGAGTTCCACGAGCGGGTCGAGGCCGTGCTGCGGCGCGAGGTCGTCGGCGTGCGCCGGCTCGTGCGCGCCGAGCGGCTCTCGGGCGGCGCGAGCCAGGAAACCTGGTGCCTCGTCGCCGACGGCCCGCGCGGCGAGGAGCGCCTGGCGCTGCGCCGCGCACCGGGCGGCGCGCCGCGCGAGCGCGCGATGGGCGGGCCCGGTCTGCGCGGCGAGGCGCGCCTGATCCGCGCGGCGCGCGAGGCCGGCGTGCCGGCGCCGGAGATCCGCTGCGAGCTCGCCCCGGGCGACGGCCTCGGCGAAGGCTTCGTCATGGAGTGGCTCGACGGAGAGACGCTCGGCGCGCGCATCGTGCGCTCCGACGCTTTCGCCGGCGTGCGCCCGCGCCTCGCGCGCGAGTGCGGCCGCATCCTCGGCCGCATCCACGGCATCGATCTCGACGCGACCGGGCTGCGCGGCGCGCTCGAGATCGTCGAGCCCGAGGCCTACGTGCGCCGCACCTGGGAGCGCTACCTCGCCTACGACCTCCCGCAGCCGATGATCGACTACGCCGCGCGCTGGCTGCTCGCGCACCTGCCGCCGAAGGGCGAGCCGAGGCTCGTGCACAACGACTTCCGCAACGGCAACCTGATGGTGACACCGGAAGGCGTCGCTGCGGTGCTCGACTGGGAGCTCGCGCACGTCGGCGACCCGATGCGCGACCTCGGCTGGCTCTGCACCCGCTCGTGGCGTTTCGGCGGCGCCCTGCCGGTCGGCGGCTTCGGCGCGCGCGAGGACCTCTTCGCCGGCTACGCCGAGGAGACCGGCCGCCCGGTCGACCCGGCCGCGGTGCACTTCTGGGAGGTGTTCGGCTCGTTCTGGTGGGCGATCGGCTCGCTCGAGATGGCGGTGCACTTCCGCGGCGGGCCCGACCGCAGCGTCGAGCGCGCCGCGATCGGCCGGCGCACGAGCGAGTGCCAGATCGACTGCGCGAACCTGTTGATCCCGGGACCGGTGCGCGCCCCCGAGCCGGCCGCGGCCGAGGCGCTCGACCTGCCGCGCGCCGACGAGCTGCTGGCGAGCGTCCGCGAGCACCTGACGGGCGACGTGATGGAGGCGACCGAGGGCCGCGCGCGCTTCCTCGCGCGCGTCGCCGCGAACGCGGTCGGCATCGTCGAGCGCGAGCTGCGCCTCGGCCCGCCGGCGCGCGCGGCCGAGCGAGCGCGGCTGCGCGCGCTGCTCGGCGCACCGGCGGAGCCGCTCGAGGCGCTGCGCCGGCGCTTGTGCGAGGGCCTGCGCAGCGGTGCAGTCGCGATCGACGACGCGCCGCTCCAGGCGCACCTGCGCCAGTGCGCCGTCGACCAGGTCGCGATCGACCAGCCGCGCTACCCCGGCCTCGCCGAGGCGCTCGCGCGCGGGGCCGCCGTCAGCCGTTCATCTGGCCCATGAACTGCGCCAGGTCGAAGTAGTCGCGCCACGCGGCGATCTTCCCGTCGCGGATCTCGAAGACGCCCATCACCGACGCCTCGGCGACCTTGCCGCTCTTCAGGTGGAAGCGGTCGGTGCGCTCGTTCATCACGACGCCCCGCGCGTTCTCGGCCTGGTGGTGCACGTCGAACTCGATCTTCTCGGCCATGCCGAGGAAGCCCTCGATCGTCTTGCGGATCGCCTCGATGCCGGCGTTCGGCGGGTCGATCGGCACGTTCGTGTAGACGGCGTCGTCGGTGAAGAAGGCGAGGATCCGCTCGAGGTCCATCGCGGACCAGGCGGCGACGAAGCGGTCGATCAGGTCGGTGTTCGCGCTCATGGGGGGCCTCCGGTGGGCGCCGCGTCGCGGCGGTGGCCGCACGATACGCGCTCGCCCGCCCCCCTGCCCGGCGACCGCCGCTTGCGCCTTTTCTGAGTCTTCACTAAGTTTTGGAGACCCCAGTGACCCCGTCCTCCCCCCGCGCAGCCGCCGACGGCGCCGAGGCCCCCGCCCGGCGCGGTCGCCCGTCGCGCCGGGCGCCGATCTTCGCCGCGGCGCTGCGCCTGTTCCGCGAGCGCGGCTTCCACGCGACCTCGATCAACGACATCGGCGACGCCGCCGGCGTCGCCGGCACCGCGATCTACGCGCACTTCGCGACGAAGCAGGAGCTGCTCGCCGAGGCGATCCGCGTCGGCGCGCGCCGCATCCGCGACGCGGTCGCGCAGGCGCTCGCCGACGAGGCGCCCGATCCGCAGGCCGCGCTCGAGCGACTCGTGCGCGCGTACGTGCGCGTCGTGCTCGAGAACGCCGACATGAACGCCTGCTACGTGCTCGAGTCGCGGAACCTCGAGCCGACCGTGCGCGACCCGCTGCTGCGCGGCGAGCGCAGCCTGCGCGACGCGCTGCGCCAGCGCCTGATGGCGGCGCGACCCGAGCTCGACGCCGAGACCGCGCGCGCGATGGTGCAGATGGCGGTCTTCGCGCTCGTCGCGCTGTGCCTGCACCGCAACCGCATCGCCCCCGAGGCGCTCGTCGAGCTCGCGACCGCGCAGCTGCTCGGCGCGCTCCGCACCCCCGTTTCCGCCCATCCATCCTAGGAATTCCAGAAGGAGACCGACGCAATGCAGGAAGCCGTGATCCTCGACGCCGTCCGCACGCCGGGAGGCCGCCGCAACGGAAAGCTCAGCCAGTGGCACCCGGCGGCGCTCGCCGCGCACGTGCTGAACGCGCTCGCCGAGCGCAACGGGCTCGACCCGAAGGTCGTCGACGACGTCATCATGGGCTGCGTGATGCAGGTGGGCCCGCAGTCGCTGAACGTCGCGCGCAACGCGGTGCTCGCGGCCGGCTGGCCCGAGTCGGTCCCCGGCACGACCGTCGACCGCCAGTGCGGCAGCTCGCAGCAGGCGCTCCACTTCGCCGCGCAGGGCGTGATCGCCGGCGCCTACGACGTCGCGGTCGCCGCCGGCGTCGAGGTGATGAGCAAGGTGCCGATGGGCGCTTCGGTCGTGAAGGGGATGGACTTCCCCTTCCCGAAGGCGATGCGCGAGCGCTACCAGGAGACCGGCCTTCCGCCGCAGGGCATCGGCGCGGACATGATCGCCCAGAAGTGGGGCTTCACGCGCGAGGACCTCGACGCCTTCGGCGCGCGCTCGCAGCAGCTCGCCGAGAAGGCCACCGCCGACGGCCGCTTCAAGAACGAGATCGTGCCGGTGCCGGTCGCCGACGAGAGCGGCGCCGAGAGCCTGATGACCGTCGACGAGGGCATCCGCCCCGGCACCACCGCCGAGACGCTCGCGGGCCTCGAGCCCGCGTTCAAGGAGGACGGCCTGATCACCGCCGGCAACAGCTCGCAGATCAGCGACGGCGCGTCGGCGGTGCTCGTCGCGAGCCCGGCCGCCGCGGAGAAGCTCGGGCTGACGCCGCGCGCGCGCTTCCACTCCTTCGCGCTCGCCGGCGCCGACCCCGTCACGATGCTGACGGGCCCGATCCCGGCCACCGAGAAGATCCTCGCGAAGAGCGGGCTCTCGATCGGCGACATCGACCTCTTCGAGGTGAACGAGGCCTTCGCGTCGGTCGTGCTCGCGTGGCAGAAGGAGACCGGCGCCGACATGGACCGCGTCAACGTCAACGGCGGCGCGATCGCGCTCGGCCACCCGCTCGGCTGCTCGGGCACGAAGCTGATGGCGACGCTGCTCAACGAGCTCGAGCGCCGCGGCGGGCGCTACGGCCTGCAGGTGATGTGCGAGGGCGGCGGCATGGCGAACGCGACGCTGATCGAGAGGATCGTCTGATGGAGCTCGAAGGCGCATCGGTCCTGGTCACCGGCGGAGCGTCGGGCATCGGCGAGGCGAGCGCGCGCAGGCTCGCGCTGCTCGGCGCGAAGCCGGTGATCGCCGACCTGAACGAGGAGCGCGGCAAGCAGGTGGCCGCGGAGCTCCGGGGCGAGTTCGTCGAGACCGACGTCGCCGACCCCGAGCAGGCGCAGGCCGCGGTCGACGCGGCGCTCGGCCTCGGGCCGCTGCGCGCGCTCGTCAATGCCGCCGGCATCGGCAACGCGAACCGCACCGTGAACCGCGAGGGCGTGCCCTTCCCGCTCGACCAGTTCGAGTTCGTGATCCGCGTGAACCTGATCGGCTCGTTCAACTGCCTGCGCCTCGCCGCGGCGGCGATGTCGAAGCAGGACCCGCTCGACGCCGACGGGCAGCGCGGCGCGATCGTCAACATCGCGTCGGTCGCGGCCTTCGACGGCCAGATCGGGCAGGCCGCGTACTCGGCGTCGAAGGGCGGCGTCGTCGGCATGACGCTGCCGATCGCGCGCGACCTCGCGGCGGTCGGGATCCGCGTCAACACGATCGCGCCGGGCCTGATCGACACGCCGATCTACGGCCGGGGCGAGGGCTCGGAGAAGTTCAAGGCCAACCTCGGGCAGAACGTGCTCTTCCCGAAGCGCCTCGGCGTCGCGAGCGAGCTCGCGTCGATGGT
>CAZQYK010000318.1:0-4011 GCA_964597285.1 uncultured Spirochaetales bacterium | reverse complement strand
GGTGCGGCTCGCGCTGCCCGACTTCCGCGCGAAGGGCCGCGGCTGGATCCTGAACATCACGTCGGCGACCGCGGTCCACCCCGACGGCCAGCCCTACATCGAGTGGCACCGCGTCGGCGGCTCGCACCTGTACGCGAGCGGCAAGGCCGCGCTCGACCGGCTCACGACCGGGCTCGCCGCCGAGCTGCACGGCGAGGGCATCGCGGTGAACGCGCTCGCGCCGGTGGCGGCGGTGATCACCGAGGGCGTGCGCGCGAGCGGCGCGGCGCCGTTCATCGAGCCGTCGATGATCGAGCCGGTCGAGGCGATGGCGGAGGCCGCGCTCGCGCTCGTCACCGGCGACCCCGAGAAGCTCACCGGGCGCGTCGCGTACAGCCTGCGCCTGCTCGAGGAGCTCGGCCGCGAGGTCCACACGCTCGACGGCCGCGGCCCGCTCCCGAAGGACGGCTGAGCGCGCCGCGCGATGGAGCCGGAGCGAGGCTTCCCGCGCCGCGGCGGCGAGATCCCCTGGGACGTCCGGGCGGACGTCCTCGACCTGATCGCGCGCCATGCGAACTACTGGGAGTTCCGCGCGTGCCGCGAGTGGGCGGCGCTCTTCACCGAGGGCGGCGTCTTCCAGGACGTCCGCGGCCGCGAGGCGCTCGAGGCGGCGTGTCGCGCGTCCGGCGAGCGCCCCGACGGCGAGCGCGACGGCGTGCACGTCCAGACGAACACGATGCTGGTGCAGGTCGCCGACGACCGCGTGCTCGGCCTGACGAACGTGCTCTTCGGCTTCCACCGCGCCGGCGAGCCGGGCAGCGCGCGCCTCGTCGGATACGGCGACTACCACGACGTGTTCGTGCGGACGCCGGAGGGCTGGCGCTTCGCGTCGCGCCGCGCCTGCCCGCACCTCGCCGAGCCGCTTCCGCCGGAGCTCCGCTGACGTTCAGCGGCCGCTATTGCGGCTCGCGTCGGCCGGGTCGGGGAGTGCCGCGACGGTGCGGTCGGCGATCAGCGCGAAGAAGGCGTCCGAGTCGAGCGCGGCGACGTGGCGTCCCAGCGGCGCGAGGCGCTTGCGGGTGTCCTCGGACATCTCGGCCCGGGCGTTGACGGCTCCCTCGACCTGCTCGGGATACGGCATCGCGGCCTCGTTGGCGACGCAGCCCATCGTCGACTCGGTGACCCAGAGATAGGCGTGCGCGAGCGGCGCGCCGCGCAGGCCGGCCCGCTCGAGGATCTCGACGAGCACCGCCGTCGCGTCGAACCACGCCGGCGAGGTGCGGCCGCGGCGTCCGATCAGCGAGACGACGGCGGGATAGCGGAGCAGGTGCGCGCGGACGCAGGTCATCCAGTCGCGGACCTGGCCCTTCCACGACGCCCGCGGCCGGATCTCGAAGCGGATCCCGTCGAGCACGCGGCCGAGCACGCCGTCGAGCAGCTCGTCGTGGCTGCCGACGTGGCGGTAGAGCGCGGCTGGCACGGCGCCGACCTCCTCGGCGACGCGCGACAGCGTCAGCGGCTCGTCGGGCGAGCGCTCGAGGAGCCCGAGCCCGGCCTCGAGGATCGCGTCGCGCGACAGGCGCGGAGGGCGGCCTCGCTTGGCCTTCTTCCCGGTCTTCGACGGAAGAGGCCTCATCCCGCTCGCCGCCGTTCCGCGCTCAGCGCGGCACCATGCCGCCGTCGGCGAACAACACCTGTCCGGTGACGAAGCTGCCGGCGTCGGAGGTGAGCAGCAGCGCCGGACCCACCATCTCGTCGGGGTGGGCCATGCGCGGCAAGAGCTGGAGCTTCGTCATCTCGGCCTGCGCCGCGGGCGGGTTCTTGCGCACCATGTCGGTGTCGACGGTCCCCGGCGACAGCGCGTTCACGCGGATGCCGTGCGGCGCGAACTCGGCCGCCATCGAACGCGTGGCCGCGGCGAGCCCCGACTTCCCGATCGCGTACAGCGAGACCGTCGCCGAGAACAGGAACGCGGCGCCCGAGAGCACGTTCAGCACCGCGGCGTGCTCGCTGCGCTTCAGGTGCGGCAGCGCCTCCTGCACCAGGAAGACCGGGCCGCGCAGGTTCACGTCGAGCGACTTCGCCCACGCCTCCGGCGTGTACTCGCCCATCGGCTGGGCGAGCGCGTTCGCGGCGTTGTTGACGACGACGTCGACGCCGCCGAAGGCGTCGACCGTCGTCTCGACGAGCTTCCGCAGGTCGTCGAGGTCGTCGAGGCGCGTCGGGACGCCGAGCGCCTCGCCGCCGAGCGCCTGGAGGTGCTGCTCCGTCTCCTTGCACGCGTCGGGCTTGCGGCTCGCGACGACGACCTTCGCGCCGGCCGCGACGTAGCCCTCGGCCAGCGCGCGTCCGATGCCGCGCGTGCCGCCGGTGACGACGGCGACGCGGCCGGTCAGGTCGAAGAGCGAGCGCAGCTGGGCGCGGTCCACCGCCGGCCTCCGTCGATTTTTTGTGAATTAGTTTCACGATATCATGAGGCCGGCGCTGAGGCAAACGGCGCGGGCGGCGATCTCACGATGCCCGCGAGTGCCAGCTCTCGACCCGCAGCCCTCGGAATCGACGGAAGTCCTTCGTGTTGGCCGTGACGAGCACGAGATCGTTCACGGCGGCGATTCCCGCGATCTGCCCATCGGCGGAGGAAGGCGGACGTCCGCGTCTCCCGAGACGCGCCCGCTCGTTCGCGTGCCACGCGGCGGCCTCCTCGTCATAGGGAAGGATCGGAAGCGCGACCCGGACCACCTCGTCGAGATACGCCTCGATCGCGCGCCGCTTCCGGGAAGTCCCCAGCCGCGCCGCTCCGAAGCGGAGCTCGTGCCAGACGATCGAGCAGATCGCCGCCTCCCCATCGTGCTCCGACAGCGCTTCGACGACGCCTCGGTCGGGCCGTGCCTTGATCGGCTCCGAGACGACGTTCGTGTCCAGCAGATACAGGATGCTCAGAGCAAGACCCTGCGCCCTGTCGTCGCCTCGCGGAGGCCTTCGAAGTCCTCGTCCCCGATTCCCAGGTCTGCGACCCCCAGCCGGTCTCTGAGCCTCGCCGCTGCCTCGACGAACGACGGGCGCTCGCCGGTCAAGGCCAGGTACTGCGACGCGGACAGGAGCACGGCCACGGGCTCTCCCCGACGAGTGATCTCGACGGCCCGGCCCCGCTGCGCGTCTCGGATGAGGCGAGCGAACGACTGCCGCGCCTCGGCGACGGAGACTCGGGTGCGACCCATGCCAGCTCCTCCATTATGTACATCGAATTGTACATCTGGAACCGAACGCGGCAACCTCCGGATCGTCGCTCGCCGCGCCACGCCCTCGCGTGGGAACCAGGAGGACGCCGAGGATTGCGCCCATGTTATCCATCTGTATAATCCGTTTCACCAACCGGATAAGGAGTCCGCCGTGGCCAGCGCCCGCGCCGCCGCCGAGGTCCGCGCCGACACCCGCGAGGAGATCCTCGCGGCGGCGCTGCGGATCTTCTCGGCGAAGGGCTACGACGCGGCCTCGACGCGCGAGATCGCGGCCGAGGCGGGCGTGAATCACGGGCTGATCCGCTACTACTTCGGCGCCAAGGACCGGCTCTGGAAGGACGCCGTCGACCGCGCGTTCTCCGCGCTCGGCGCCGGCCTCGAGGCGATCCGTGCCGACACGAGCGTCGCCAGCGACCGCGAGCGCGCCGGCCTGCTGATTCGCAGCTACGTGCGCTTCGTCGGCCGCAACCCCGAGTTCGTGCGCCTGATGCACGAGGAGGGCAAGCGCAAGGGCCCGCGCATGCGCTGGCTCGTCGACCGCCACGTGAAGCCACTCTTCGCCGGCGTGTCGGCGCTGCTCGGCGCCGACGGCGGGAAGGACCTGCTGCGCGTGAAGATCCCGCCGATCCACCTGCACTACGTGGTCGCCGGCGCCGTCGGCCTGATCTTCCACCAGTCCGAGGAGTGCAAGCGCCTGTCCGGCGTCGACCCCTCGGACGACGTCGTGATCGAGACCCACGCCCGCGTCGTCGAGGAGCTGCTCCTCGGCCCCGCCCCGGAGGACCCCGCATGA
>CAZQYK010000317.1:0-3547 GCA_964597285.1 uncultured Spirochaetales bacterium | reverse complement strand
GCCGGCTGCGCGAGCAGCGCGACGAGCGGCGGCGCGCCGAGCACCGCGCCGATCTGCCAGCCGGCGAGCCCCGCGTTCTCCTTCAGGTAGAGCGCGAAGTACGGGAAGAACATCCCGAGGCCGCCGAGGCAGAGGAACCAGAACAGGGACATCGTCGGTGCGCCCCGCGGACGCTCCTCGAGCGCGGTCATTCCGACGCGGCGTCGGCGCGGGCGAGTACGAGCTCGACGAGCCGCTCGTCGAAGCCGAGCGGGTCGGCGACGGCGACGCGCAGGCCCGGGTGCGCCGCGCGCGCCCTCTCGACGAGGCGCGGGATGTCGTCGCTCGTGTGGCGTCCGGGCCCGAGGAAGTACGGGCACACGACGACCTCGCGCGCGCCGCGCGCGGCGCAGCGCTCGAGCGCGTCGGCGAGCGACGGCTCGGCGAGCTCCATGTGCGCGGCCTCGACGATCGCGTCGGGCCGCGCGCGCCGCACGCCGTCGGCGATGCGCTCGAGCACCGCGTTGGCGTCGGTGACGCGGCTGCCGTGGTCGACGAGGAGGATCGCGCGGCCGGCGTCGCGGCTCATCGGTGGATTCCCGCGGCGCGACAGCGCCGGATCACCAGTACGGCGCCGAGAGCGAGAGGTCGGCGTCGGCGCGCAGCCGGCAGGCCAGGCGCAGGCCCGGCGCGATCCGGTTGCGCTGCTTCGCGCGCCGCTCGGGCTCGCCCTCGGCCGGCAGCGGCGCCGACGCGTCGAGCACCTCGACACCGCAGCGCGCGCACAGGCCGTCGGCGCCGCACGCGCTCGCGAGCGGCAGCCCCGCCGCGCGCACCGCGTCGACGAGCGGCGTGCCGCGCGGGACGCGCACCGTGCGCCCGGCGACCGGGAAGCGGACCACGACCTCCATCGCGCGCAGCGTAGCGCTCGAGTGCGGCTCGAGCCGCCGCGCGCGCGGTCCGTCGGGCGGCGAAAGCTCGTATACTCCGGCCATGCCCACCGCCGGCATCCTCGTGATCGGCAACGAGATCCTCTCCGGTAAGGTCGCCGACACGAACTCGCCCTATCTCTGCCGCGAGCTGCGCACGCTCGGCGTCGACGTCGAGCGGATCGTCACGATTCCCGACGTCGTCGACACGATCGCCGAGCACGTGAAGTGGATGCACCAGGCCTACGACTTCGTGTTCACGTCGGGCGGCATCGGTCCGACGCACGACGACCTGACGATCGACGGCGTCGCCGCGGCCTTCGGTCGGCCGCTCGAGCACAGCGAGTCGATCGCGGGGCGCATCGAGCGCGCCACCGGCAAGCCGCCGAACGAGAGCCAGCTGAAGATGGCGCTGATCCCGGCCGGCGCGACGCTGATCGACTCCGGCGACCTGTGGTTCCCGCTGGTCGTCGTCGAGAACGTCTACGTCTTCCCCGGCATCCCGGAGCTGCTGCGCAAGAAGTTCGAGAGCGCGCGCGACCGCTTCCGCGGCGTGCCCTTCGTGCTCAAGCGCGTCTACGTGACGCGGATGGAGAGCGAGATCGCCCAGCACCTGCACGAGCTGCTCGCCGACTTCCCGGAGCTGCACCTGGGCTCGTATCCGCGCATCGGCGAGGAGTCGTTCCGCGTGGTGCTGACCCTCGAGTCGCGCGACGCCGGCTACGTGCAGCGCGCGCTCGACTCGCTGCTCGGACGCCTGCCGGACGGCGCCGTCCGCCGGGTGGAGTAGCTGGACCCGGCCGAGCCCGCGGTGGCGCGCTGGCTCCCGTACCTGCATCCGACGTGGATGCTGGTCGCGCTCGCGCTGTGTCTCGGCGCGCTGCGCGTCGGGCTCTCGCTGCGCGGCGCGCGGCTGGTGCGCGCTCCGCGGCCGCGCGGCGCGCGCGAGCGACACCTGCGCCTCGCGAAGAGCGGCGTCGCGCTGCTGCTCGCCGGCGCGGTGCTCGGGCCGATCTCGGTCGCGCTGCTGCGCGACTGGACGCCGATGAGCACCTTCCACGCGTTGTTAGGCGGATGCGCCGCGGTGCTCTTCGGCGGCGCGGCGCTGCAGGGGCGCAGGCTCGAGCGCGGCGACCGCGGGGCGCGCCGGGCCCACGCCGCGCTCGCGGCCGGGGCGCTGGCGCTCGCGCTGGTGGCGGCCGTGGCGGGCTTCGCGCTGCTGCCGTAGCCGTGGGGCGAGAGGCCCCGACGCGGGCGCGAAAGCGTCAGCGAGTCGGCGGGCCCGAACGAGGCGGGTTCCGCGCGCGCCGCGGCGATCGGGCCGCGCGGCGTCAGTCTGCGCGCGGATTCGCAGCTCTAACGTTCGCTGCGCGGCGCGTCGAAGGCATTAAGATCACGCGACGATCGGGTCCTGATGGAGTCACCCATGTCGAAGATCATCGACGCCGAGACCGGCGCCATCCGTCTGTTCGAACCCGAGATCGTGCGCTGTCCACAGCCGGGTTATGCGGAGATCCGCTCGAAGTGCCCGGTCGGACGCGGACAGATGCCGGGCTGGGTCGTGTCGCGCTACGCGGACGTCGCGTGGGCGCTGCGGCATCCGGAGATCTTCTCCTCCGAGATGTTCGAGCAGATGCGCCTCGGCAACGACCGCCCGATGATCCCGCAGCAGATCGACCCGCCGAAGCAGACGCGCTACCGGCGACTGCTCGACCCGCTCTTCTCGCGCAAGCGGATGAACGAGCTCGCGCCGGCGATCCGCGAGCACGCGAACCGCCTGATCGACGCCTTCGCCGCCGCCGGGGAGTGCGAGTTCGACGAGCAGTTCGCGATCCCGCTGCCGTGCACGGCCTTCCTGAGCCTGTTCGGCCTGCCCTCGTCGGAGCTCTCGACCTTCCTGCAGATGAAGGACGGGATCATCCGCCCTGCGAAGTTCCTGCCGCCGCCGAAGGGCACGAGCGAAGCGGCCTTCATGGCCTTCATGGACGAGCAGGCGGCCTACCGCAAGCAGACCGCCGCCCGGATGTTCGCGTACTTCGAGGAGGAGATCGCGAAGTCGCGCGGCCGCCACCGCGACGACCTGCTCGGCGCACTGCTCGAGGCCGAGATCGACGGCCAGAAGCTGAGCCACGAGGAGATCCTCGACATCTGCTTCCTGCTGCTGATCGCCGGCCTCGATACGGTGACGGCGACGCTCGGTTGCAACGTCGCCTATCTCGCGTCGAACCCCGAGCAGCGCCGCCGCATCCTCGAGAAGCCGGAGCTGATCCCGGGCGCGGTCGAGGAGCTGATGCGCTGGGAGACGCCGGTGACGGCCGTGCCGCGCGTCGCGGTGCGCGACGTCGAGATCGGCGGCTTCCAGGTGAAGGCCGGCGAGGTCGTGACCTTCCTGATCGGCGCGGCGAACACCGACGACGAGCACTTCGCGAACGCGCAGCAGGTCGACTTCGAGCGCCCCCGCAACATCCACATGGCCTTCGGCGCCGGCCCGCACCGCTGCCTCGGCTCGCACCTGGCGCGGATGGAGCTCCAGGTGGCGATGGAGGAGTGGCACCGCCGCATCCCCGACTACCGGGTCAAGCCCGGCGAGACGCCGACCTACTCGCCGGGGATCCGCGAGGTGATGTACCTGCCGCTCG
>CAZQYK010000316.1:0-11421 GCA_964597285.1 uncultured Spirochaetales bacterium | reverse complement strand
CCAGCAGGATCGAGAGACCCGCGAACACGAGCCACTGCAGCCAGTCCGGCATTCCCAGACCGACCAGCAGGAGCCCGCCCACGACCAGGGCCGCCGCGCCGATCACCGCGAGCCAGAACTCCGTCTGCACCAGCACCTCGGCGCCTAGCAGCGCCGCCCCGACCACCAGCCACCCCCACCAGGGCATCGCGACCCTCCCCGCCTCTGGATCGGCAGGCCCGAGCGTAGCTTGACCCGGCCGCTAAGGCGCGCGGGAGTCGAGGCGGTAGACGTAGCGGTCGGAGTCGAAGCCCTCGATCTCGCCGGGGCGGCCCACCCGCACCGCGCGCACCGGGTAGACGCGGTCGCCGAAGCGCACGCGCACGTCCGGGTCCTCGCGCAGGTAGTCGAACCAGGTCCGCCCCTCGGCGGGGTCGATGTAGAGCTCGCCGTCGCGCACCACGTAGTTCAGCTCGACCGAGTACGGGTCGTCGGGGCGCACCTCGAGGTCGACGAAGCGCGAGTCGACGAAGGACCAGTCGTCGACCGGCTCGGTCACGAGCTCGCCGGAGAGCTCGCCGCCCGGGAACACGAGCAGGGGCCCGCCGCACGCGGCGGCGAACGCCGCGAGCAGGCCCAGCGCCAGCGCGGCCGCCGCGCGCCTCATCGGCCCGGCCTCCACCGCGCCGTGTCGGACCCGAGGCGGCGATACGCGTAGCTCCCGGCCGCGTCGACCGGCTCGCCGCCGCGCTCGGCGTAGGGGTAGATGAAGTAGTTCAGCGGCGCGCCGGCCTGCGGCGGCTCGAGCACGAGGTCGCGGCCGGTCGTGAAGACGATGCGGTCGCTCGGCAGCGCGCCGAAGTAGTCGTCGAAACGCTTCGCCTTCCAGGCCTCGCTCGCGTCGAAGGGCACCCAGCCGCGCTCGCGGTCCCACGCGTCGGCCCAGCAGTGGTAGCCGGCGACGTCGGCGGCGCTCTCGGCCGGGGGGATCGGAAAGCCGATGTGGAAGCGCGCGGCGATGCCCTGGCTGCGCGCGAGTCCGAGGAAGAGCGAGTGGAAGTCGGTGCAGTTGCCGTACTTCTCGGTGCAGGCCCAGATCGCGTCGCCCTGGCCCCAGCCCTCACCGTGCTTCGCGTAGCGCATGTTCTTCACGACGTAGTCGTAGAAGGCGCGGATGCGCGACGCGTCGCTCTCGAGCCCGCGGCTCTGCTGCACCGCGATCTGCTCGATCAGGCCGTCGAGCGGCACGCGGCGCGTGCGGCCGAGATGGCGCGCCGGGTCGTCCGCCGAGCCCTCGCGCACCGCGTCGCGCGGCTGGCCGCGCGACGGCAGCCGCTCGACGCGCACCCGCAGCTCGGCGGTGCTGCCCGTCGGCGCCGGGCCGCGCCACGCGAGGTGCCACATCCGGTTGCCGAGGCGGTCGGTCGTCTCGCGCGCGTCGACGGGCGCGTCGAGCTGCTCCGCGAGCACGCGCTGGTGCGGCGTCTCGGCCGCCGCCGGGATCCACAGCTGCACGGGGTCGTCGGGGCCGGCCTCGATCGCGTCGAGCGCGACGCGGTAGACGAACTCGTAGCGCGCCGTCTGGGTCCACGGGTCGAAGGGCGCGTCGCCCTCGGCGAGCGCCGGCGCCGCCGCGAGCAGCAGCGCGAGCCAGACGGTTACCGCCCTCACCGCTTCGCCCCTTCGTCGCGCGTCTCGAGATCGAGCGCGACCGAGTTCATGCAGTAGCGCTCGCCGGTCGGCGCCGGACCGTCGGGGAACACGTGGCCGAGGTGCGCGTCGCAGCGCGCGCACAGCGCCTCGACGCGCCGCATCCCGTGCGAGAGGTCCTCCTCGGTGCGCACTCGGCCCGCCGCGATCGGCTCGGTGAAGCTCGGCCAGCCGGTGCCCGAGTCGAACTTCGCGCCGGCGTCGAAGAGCTCGGCGCCGCAGCAGACGCAGCGGTAGACCCCGTCCTCCTTGCAGTTCCAGTACTTCCCGGTGAACGCACGCTCGGTGCCCCTGCGCCGGCACACCTCGTACTGCTCCGGCGAGAGCTGCTCGCGCCACTCGGCGTCGCTGCGCTTCACCCGCTCCGACATCGCCGGCCCTCCTCGTCGTGCGGCAGGCCATTCTACGTCAAGCGCAGCGAAGCCGCGCGCGGCTCGGCTACGGTCTCCGCCGGGGGGCTGGAGGACCGCGCCATCGACGCCGACGATCTCGCCCGCCATCTCGAGCGCATCGAGCGCGACGGCTTCACGATCGTCGAGGACGCGATCGAGCCCGATCTCGTCGACCGCCTCGCCGACGACCTGGCGCGCCTCGAGCGCGAGCTGGGCGCCGAGCCGGCGCGCAACGACTTCGAGGGCTCGCGCACCGTGCGCATCTACAACCTGCTCGCGCACGGCGAGCTCTACGAGCGCATCCCGGTGCACCCGAACGTGCTGCCGGTGGTCGAGGGCGTGCTCGACCGCGGCTGCCTCGTGTCGTCGCTGAGCTCGATCGCGATCGGCCCCGGCGAGAAGGCGCAGCCGATCCACGCCGACGACATGGTGATCCCGCTCGCGAAGCCGCACGCGGCGATCATCTGCAACAGCATGTGGGCGCTCACCGACTTCCGCGACGAGAACGGCGCGACGCGCGTCGTGCCCGGCTCGCACCGCGCGCCGTCGCCGGAGTACGGAAGCGAGGTCGAGACCGTCGCCGCCCGGATGCGCCGCGGCAGCGTGCTGATCTGGCACGGCAGCCTCTGGCACGGCGGCGGCGCGAACCGCACCGGCGAGCGCCGGGTCGGCATCGCGATGAACTACTGCGCGGGCTTCGTGCGCCAGCAGGAGAACCAGCAGCTCGGGCTGCCGCGCGACGTCGTGCGCCGCTTCTCGCCGCGGCTGCGCGAGCTGGTCGGCTACGGCGTCTACCGCAACCTGATCGGCCACATCGACAAGCGCAGCCCGGCCGCTCTGCTCGATCCCGACTCGGGCGGCAAGATGGTGTGGGACCTCTAGCCGTGAAGAAGGAGGAGTCCGCGATGGCGCCCCCCCGCCCGATCGACGCCGATCAGCACTACTACGAGGTGGAGGAGAGCTTCACGCGCCACCTCGACGAGGCCTTCCGCCGGCGCGGGTTCCGCTTCGTCCGCTCGGGCAGGCGCGTCGAGGTCCTGGCCGGCGACAAGGTCAACCGCTTCATCCCGAACCCCACCTTCGATCCGGTGATCGTGCCCGGCTGCCTCGACCTCTTCTTCCGCGGCCAGGTGCCCGACGGCGTCGACCGCCGGACGATCCCTCAGCTGGAGCCGATCCGGACCGAGTACCGCGACCGCGACGTTCGCCTCGAGGTGCTCGAGAAGCAGGGCCTCGAGGCCACGCTGCTCTTCCCGACGATGGGCGTCGGCATCGAGGAGGCGTTGCGCCACGACGTGCCGGCGCTGATGGCGACGGTGCGCGCCTTCAATCGCTGGCTCGAGGAGGACTGGGGCTTCGCCTACCGGAACAAGCTCTTCGGCGTGCCGCTCGTCGCGCTCTCGGATCCGGAGGAGGCCGTCCGCGAGGTGGAGTGGTGCCTCGCGAAGGGCGCGCGGATGCTCCACGTGCGTCCGGCGCCGGTGCCGACGCCGCTCGGGGAGCGCTCGCCCGGCGACCGCACGTTCGACCCCGTGTGGGCGCGCATCGACGAGGCGCGCGTCCCCGTCGCGATGCACCTCGGCGATTCCGGCTACCAGCGCCTCAACGCGCGCTGGAGCGAGGCGGAGGAGTTCGAGCCCTTCTCCCCGCAGCCGATGGATCTCGGCAGCATCGTCTCCGGCACGCGCGCGATCCACGACACGGTCGCGAAGCTGATCATGGACGGCGTCCTGCACCGCTTCCCGAGCCTCCGGCTCGTGAGCGTCGAGAACGGCTCGGACTGGCTGATGCTGCTCGAGAAGCGCCTGCGCAAGAAGGCGAACCAGACGCCGAGCCTCTTCCCGGAGCATCCCACCGACGTGATCCGCGCCCGCGTCTACACGACGCCCTACGCCGAGGACGACGTCCCGGCGCTCGTCGAGCGGATCGGCGCCGGCAACGTGCTCTTCGGGTCGGACTGGCCGCACGGCGAGGGGCTCGCGGAGCCGCGCTCGTTCCGCGGCCTCCTCGACGGCCTTTCCGACGCGGACGCCGAGCGCATCATGCGCGGCAACCTCGCCGAGATGATCGCCCCGTGACGACCGAGACGCGCGTCATCGACTGCCTGGTCAACGTCGACCTGGGCGACAGGAAGCCGCCCGACTGGATGGTCCGCGTGAAGGAGGACACCTTCAAGGCGGGCGATTCGATGCTCCGCAGCCGCGAGCTCCCCGAGCTGCTCGACGAGATGGACGCCCAGGGCGTTCGGCGGGCGATCGTGCTGACGAACCTCGCGAAGCCGTCGGAGCGCGCGCAACGCTTCGCCGAGAAGCACCCCGACCGCTTCGCGCTCGGCGTCGGCGGCCTCGACCTGCTGCGGCCGATGCCGACGCTGCGCGCGCTCGAGTCCTTCGTCCGCGACCAGCCGGTCGCCTACGCGATCGTGGGACCCTCCTTCTGGGGCGACGGCAACTACCCGCCGAGCGACGCCGTCTACTACCCGCTCTACGCGAAGTGCTGCGAGCTCGGGCTGCCGCTTTGCCTGAACACCGGCATTCCCGGCCCGCCGCTGCCGGCCGACGCGCAGAACCCGATCCATCTCGATCGCGTCTGCATCCGTTTCCCCGAGCTCAGGCTCTGCATGATCCACGGCGCCGACCCGTGGTGGGACACGGCGATCCGCCTGATGATCAAGTACCGCAACCTGCGGCTGATGACGTCGGCGTGGTCGCCGAAGCGGCTTCCCGAGTCGTTGATCCACTACCTCGACACGCGCGGCCAGGACCGCATCCTCTTCGCCACCGACTCCCCGGTGCTCTCGATGGAGCGCTGCGTCGGCGAGGCGAGCGCGCTCGACCTGCGGCCGGGTGTGCTCGACAAGTACCTGTTCGCCAACGCCCAGAGCTTCTTTTTCGGAGGAGGTGCGCGATGAGCGAAGCCCTGTCCCCCGAGGCCTTCATCCGGGACCTCGAGGCGCGCATCCAGGCGCGCCGGACCTTCGGCGGCCACCCCCTCTGGCACGACATCGCCGACGGCAAGCTGGAGCGCGCTCAGCTCCAGCTCTTCGCCGTCCAGTTCTTCCTGCAGGTGCGCGAGTTCCCGCGCGCGGTGAGCGCGATGCACGCCAACTGTCCGTTCCCCGAGGAACGCATGGCGCTCGCGGAGAACGTCTACGAGGAGGAGACCGGGCGCATCTCGGGATGCAACCAGCCCCACCCGGAGCTCTTCATCCGCTTCGGCGAGGCCGTGGGTCTCGCGCGCGCCGAGATGACCGAGGGGCGGCCGCTGCCCGCCACCCGCGCGTTGATCGACTGGTTCGAGCTGTCGACCAAGCAGCGCTCGTTCATCGAGGCGGCCGCCGCGATCAACCTCGCGGCCGAGGGCCAGGTCCCCGGTGCCTTCGGTCCGATGGCCCGCCGGCTCCAGCAGCACTACGGGCTCTCGAAGCCCGCGGTCGAGTTCTGGGACGTGCACGAGATGGCCGACGCCGACCACAGCGACGTCGGCGACCACATCGTCGTGCGCCACGCCACCGACGCCGCCACGCAGGCGCGCGTGCGCGACGCGCTCCAGCACTCGCTCGACGCGTGGTGGCAGTTCTTCGACGGCATCCGGGCCGCGATCTGAAGGGCGAGAACGTCGAAGCGGATCGGCGCTCACGCGCCGCTCAGCTCCGCCGTCGCCCGCTCGCGCAGCTCCTTCTTCACGACCTTGCCGGCGGCATTGATCGGCAGCGCGGCGAGCGCGACCACGTGGCGCGGCACCTTGTAGTTGGCGAGGCGCTCGCGGGCCCAGGCGACGATCGCCGCGGGGTCGATCGCCGCGCCCGCGGCCGGCACGACGTACGCCACCGGGACCTCGCCCAAGCGCGCGTCGGGCAGGCCCACCACCGCCACCTGGCCGACCGTCGGGTGGCGCAGCAGCGCGTTCTCGACCTCGGCCGGGTACACGTTGAAGCCGCCGACGAGGATCATGTCCTTGAGGCGCCCGACGATGCGCACCACGCCGCGCTCGTCCATCGTGGCGAGGTCGCCGGTGTGCAGGAAGCCGCGCGCGTCGATCGCCGCCGCCGTGGCTTCGGGATCGTCGAGGTAGCCCTGCATCACGCCGTGGCTGCGGACGAGCAGCTCGCCGACCTCTCCGCGCGGGAGCTCGCGGCCGTCGGCGTCGGCCACGACGATCTCGAATCCGGGCATCGCGCGCCCCACCGTGGTGGCGACGGTCTCCGCGTCGTCGTCGGGGCGGCTGCCGGTGCAGGTACCGGCCTCGGTGAGGCCGTAGCTCGCGAAGACGCTCCGGAAGGGCAGCTCGGCGCGCATCTCCTCGATCAGCGTGGCGGGGATGTCCGCCGCTCCGGTGACCGCGACGCGCAGGCTGCCGAGATCGAACTTCCGGCGATCGGGGTAGTCGAGGATCGAGCGATAGAGCGTCGGCGGACCGGGCAGGAAGGTGATCCGCTCCCGCTCGATCAGAGACAGCACTGCGGGCACGTCGAACACGGAGACCGGGAAGATCGTCGCCCCGCGCATCAGGCCGGCGAGCCAGCCGGCCTTGTAGCCGAACATGTGGAAGAAGGGATTCACGATCAGATAGCGGTCGCCGGGCTCGAGCCCCGCGTAGTCGCTCCACTCGCGGAACAGCCGAACCGTCTGGCCGTGGTTCATGACGACGCCCTTCGGGCGTCCGGTCGTGCCGGAGGTGAAGAGCACGTCGCTCGGGTCGGTCGGGCGTACGGACTCGCGGCGGGCCGCCGCCGCGGCCGCGTCGACCTCGTCGCCGCGCGTCAGGAAGTCGCTCCACGCCTCCACCGGGGCGACGTCGGACGCCTGCTTCGGGGCCCGCGAGCCCGGCAGCAGCGCGATGCGCCGCAGGTCGGGAAGCGGCGTCTCGGCGGACGCCAGCATGCCGACCGGGTCGGTGTCGAGGAAGCCGACCGTCGTGAGCAGCAGCGGCGCGTTCGACGCGGAGAGCAGCCAGGCGGCCTCCTCGCCCTTGAAACGCGTGTTGATCGGGACGAGCGCCGCGCCCGCGCAGTGCGCGCCGAGGGCGGCGACGATCCAGGCGAGGCCGTTCGGGCCCCAGATCGCGACGCGGTCGCCCGGCCCGACGCCGGCGGCGATCGCGGCCCGCGTCGACGCGTCGACGAGCTCGCCGAGCTCGGCGTAGGTCACGCGCCGCTCCGGCTCGACCACGGCCTCGGCCTCGGGGCGCGCGGCGATGCTCGCGAGCACGGCGCGCGGGATGGTCTCGGACAACGCGCCGACCTTCGTCATCCGCGGCCTGAACGACCTGCCACTGCGCTTCCGCAGCCGCTCGTAGCGGGCCGGGCCGTCCGCTACGGGTTGCAGACGGGCTCGCCGCCCGAGTCGGGGTGGTCGTCGGTGCGGTAAGGCGCTCCGTCGCAGACGTCGATCACCAGCCCCCACTGCAGGAAGGCGTCCTTCTGGAGCGCGCCTCCCGGCTCGCGCCGCGGGTCCTCGTGGGGGTCTCCGTCGTGGTCGGCGGGGATGTTCGCGTTCGGCGGCGTCGCGTTGCCGCTGTCCCAGTAGACCAGCGCCGAGCCGTAGTGCGGATAGCCGGCCGTGGACGCGAAGAAGGGATCGGCCTCCCAGTGCTTCCCCACCTCGAGCGCCGGCTGCATGATCGGCGCGCCGATCGTGCGGGCCTCGACCTCGGCGGAGACGTTCGCCACCTGGTGGTCGCCGAAGGCCACGTGGAGCAGGATCGCGTGCGCGGGGGTGTTCGGATAGGGATCGTCCGTCATGTGGTGGGCGTAGCCGTTCGCCTCCGCGCGGTCCCAGAGCATCTGCAACAGCGCGAAGATCAGCTGCTGCTCCTGCTTGTCGGGATAGAACCCGAAGAGCAGGTCCGAGAACGCCGCGTTCTCGAAATCGACGCTGCGGTTCAGGAGCGTCGAGTAGTTCATGCCGGGCACGCCGAGCACGCCGCGGCGCGCGTCGGGGCTCATCGACATGTAGGCGCCTCCCATGATGGCGCCCTGGCTGTTTCCGTCGTAGACGAGCGGCGAGAAGCCGCCCTTCTTCGCGGTGCGGATGAGCGGCTTGCTGGGTCCCGGAGGCCCCGTGCGCCGGAAGGCCGGGTGCGACGCGAAGCCCTCCGGGTGCACCATCGCGCGGCCCACGAAGTGGAAGTTCAGGTAGGCCTGCTGCGCCCGGTCCGCCAGGGTGGGAAAGCGCGACAGGTCCTGGAGCAGGCCGATCACGTTCGCGACGTCCTCCTGCGCCATGCCGATCCACGGGGTGGCGCAGCTCATGTAGCCCCGCAGCCGCATCTGGACGCCGGACCCCCCGCTCGACTCGTTGGGGGTCCCGAGCAGGCCGTGGCCGTAGAGGAGCGGCGTCGCCTGGAAGGGGAAATTCTCGAAGGGCTGGTAGGGCAGATCGCAGACGAACACGGCCGCGATCTCCGGATCGTCGACGTTGCGGTCCGGCAGCCCGTCCGCGTCCGCGTCGTTGAATCGGGAGCCGGGTCCGCCCGCCACGCCGGCCGGGTTGTCGCCGAGATAGTTGGGCACGCGCACGAGGCCGCGGACGCGGCGTCTCGTGTCCTCGTCGTAGCCAGCGGCATTGGGGTCCGCTCGCTGGAAGTCCTCGACCGAGGTGATCTCGAAGGCCGGCGCGGCGCCCTGGACGCGCAGGTCGGCGAGGTTGGTGTCACCCAGCGAAGCGAAGGCGTCGTCGCGGATGTGGAGGGCGCGCTCGCTGAGATTGCGCTCGCTCGCCACCGTGAAGTCCCAAACCCGGTAGAGCTCGCCGCGGGAGATGCCCGCCGCGCCGAGGGTGGCAAAGAGGGATTCCATGTGGGCGGTGCGCGCATCGTCGGTCGTGCCGTCGCGGTAGCCCTGGAAGACGGCGTCGGCGGGGATGATGCTGCCGTCGCTCCGCTTCAGGTTGCGCAGGGCCACGATGTAGCGGTGGCCCTCCTCGAAGTTCACGGCGGGTCGCAGGAGCAGCAGGCGATCCGCGTCCGGCGTGTCCGGGTGCTGGTCGAGCTCGGACCAGAAGGGATGACGCTCACCGGTGTTGGCGTCGAGGATCACGATCGGAGCGTTGGGCCGGACGTAGCGGCCCGGGGCGGCGATGTGGTCGCGATGGTCGAAGTAGCCCGGCTCGTTGGGACCGATGCCGGGCAGCGAGGTGGGCTCCGCCTGGGTGCCCCAGGTCACGTGCAGGTCGAGCTCCGGCACGAAGGTGATCACAGGGATGCCCGGCGAGAAGCCGTCGTTGCGATTCCACTCGGTGGGATCGATCGGCTGGCCGAGGACGTTGTCCGGCAGCACGGCGAACGCGATCCGCCGCCCGGTGTCGGTGTCGTCGTCCGCGTCGGTGAAGACGTCGTTCGGGAAGGGCAGCAGACAGAGGGCGGCGTCCAGGGGATCGCAGGCCAGGGTCGGCGGGTCGGCCAGCGCGGGAGCGCTCCCGCCCGCGAGAAGCGCGAGACCTGCGATCGCCGCTGCGATCCGACGATGCTGCTGCCACCGACGCGTTCCGTTCCGCTGCATGCCAGATCCTCCTCTCGCGGGTCGGGCGCCCGTGGAGCCACCGCTCGGAGCGGGCCGACCGAAGCGTTCAGCGGAGCATGCGCGGGCCCGGGCTGTCAACCCCGGTCAACCGAAAGCTCGGCCGGGCGTCGGGGCATCCCCTGCAGGAAGCGAAAACGCTCACTCTTCTCCGGAGTACGGGGCCCACTGGGGCCTCGAGGCCGTGGTCGAGGCTGGTCCAGATCGTCCGCTTGGTGCACGGCTCGTCGGCTAGAGCAGCGCCGCGCCTCGGTCGAGGCACCAGTAGAAGGCGAGCGCGCCCATCGCGGTCACCGGCACGCGGACGAGCCACGGCGGCGCGCGGCGCAGCGCCGGCGCGAGCGCGGCGCGCGCCGCGAGCACCGCGGCGACGAACCCGAGCTGGCCGAGCTCGATGCCGACGTTGAACGAGAAGAGCGCGAGCGGGATCTCCTGCTGCGGCAGGCCGATCTCGGCGAGCGCGCCGGCGAAGCCGAATCCGTGCAGCAGCCCGAAGCCGAAGGCCACCGCCCACGGCCGCCGCCGCAGCGCCGACGGCGGGGGGTCGGGCCCCCGCGCGAGCTCCACCGCGAGCGCGAGGATCGTCGCGGCGATCGCGAGCTCGATCGGCCCGGGCGGGAAGCGCACCGCGCCGAGCGCGGCGAGCGAGAGCGTGACGCTGTGACCGGCGGTGAAGGCCGTCACCGTCGCGACGAGCGGCCGCGGCCCGGCCGCGAGCAGCAGCAGACCGAACACGAAGAGCAGGTGGTCGAAGCCGGTCGCGATGTGCTCCACGCCGAGGCGGAGGTAGTCGCGGAACACGCCCCATGCCGACGGCCGCTCCGGCACGGTGAACTCCGGCGCGCCGCCGTGCAGCACCGCCTGGAGCCGCCGCCCGTCGCGCAGCGCGATCCGCAGCAGCGCGTTGCCGCCCGACTCGGCGAGGCCGTCGACGCCGATCTTCGCGCCGACGAGGCCCTCGCCGCCGCACGCCGCGCGCCACACGAGCGTCACGCTCGTCGCGTCGACCGCGCGCGCGGGCGGCGCCGGCGCGGTGCAGCGCTCGGGCAGCCGCGGCGCGAGATCGAGCCCGCCCTGCACGGGGGTCTTGAAGCTCGCGCGCAGGCTGCCGTCGGCCTGCTCGTCGAGCGAGAGCAGCGCCGGCGCCAGGCGGTGCGCGGCCGCAGGCGCCGCGAGCGCGCACGACGCGGCCAGCGCGAGCGCGGCGGCTGCGGCGCGTGCGGCGCGGGACGGGCCGCGCACTACGCGCCGGCCGGCCGGCTCTGCGGCCCGACGCCGTCGGCCCAGTCGTAGCACTGCACCTCGACCCGCAGCGGCAGCAGGAAGCCCACGTAGAAGCTGTGGAGCTTCAGCACGCGATGGTCCTCGACCTGCCTCTCGGTCACCACGACGCGCGGGTCGCGCTCGCGCCACGCGCGCGCCCGCTCGAGGATCGCATCGAGCTCCGCCGCCGTGCGCACCGAGAGCCCGAAGTGATCGCCCTCGGGCGCGCGCATCGGCTCGTCGCCGGCGACGAGGAACACGAACTGCTCGTGGCTGTGCGCGCGGAGCACGAGTCGGCGTCCGTCCTCGGTGAGGGTCGGCATCTCGGTCCAGCCGAAGACGTCGCCGTAGAAGTCGAGGAGCGCCTTGCGCCCGTCGGCGTCGAGCAGCCGCGCAGGCACGCTCATCGCGACGTGGTTGAAGGTCTGCGGCGGCGCGTCGCTCATCGGGGGGACCTCGCGGACGATCTTACCCTCGAATCGCGCCGCGGCGTCGCCTAGGATGCGCGACCGTGGCGCTCCGACTCCCGAAGCCGCTGCTCGCCGGGCTCGCGCTCCA
>CAZQYK010000315.1:0-10697 GCA_964597285.1 uncultured Spirochaetales bacterium | reverse complement strand
TACCTCGTCGCGCTCGCGGGTGTCGCCGAGCGGGCGCGCCGCGCGCGGCGCGACGCGAGCCCGGCCGGCCACTTCCTCGCCGGCCGCGAGCTCGGCGTGCTCGTGCTCTTCCTGACGCTCTACGCGACCGGCTACAGCGGCAACTCGCTGCTCGGCTATCCGGGCGAGGCCTATCGGCGCGGGTTCTCGTGGATCATGGCGACGGGCTTCATGATGGCGATCGTCGTCGCGTTCCACGCGCTCGCGCCGAGGCTGCGGCCGATCGCGACGCAGCACGGCTTCGTCACGCCGGGCGACTGGGTCTCGCACCGCTTCGGCCGCGAAGCGGCGGGGCGGGCGCTCGGCGTCGCGGTGGCGCTGCTGATGACCCTCGCGCTCGCGAACTTCCTCTTCGCACAGCTGAAGGCGATGGGCCTGCTCGTCGAGCAGGTCACCGGCGGCCTCGTCGGCTACGAGCTCGGCATCTGCGTGCTCGCCGGGGCGATCCTCGCCTACGAGACGCTCGGCGGCATGCGCGCCGTCGCGTGGACCGACACGGTGCAGTCGCTGCTGATGATCCTCGGGCTCGGGATGCTGCTCGCGTGGCTGCTCGACGAGTCGGGAGGGCTCGGTGCGCTGACGAGCTCGATCCTCGAGGTGCGCCCCGAGGCCGCGCTCGTGCCCGACGCGGAGGAGTGCGCCAACTGGGCCAGCAGCCTCGTGCTGCTCGGCCTCGGCAGCGTCGTCTACCCGCAGATGATCCAGCGCATCTACGCGGCGCGCAGCGGGCGAACGCTCTCGCGCTCGCTCGCGCTGATGACCTTCATGCCGCTGACGACGACGCTGGTCGTGACGCTGATCGGGCTCGCGGCGATCCCGCGCCTCGAGGAGCTCGGCCGCGTCGAGGCCGACCTGGTGATGCCGCTGCTGCTCGGCGGCTGGGCCGAGCTCGGCTGGGCGCAGACGCTCGGCGCGATCGTCGTGTTCCTCGGCGCGCTGGCGGCGATCATGTCGACGGCCGACTCGGTGCTGCTGAGCCTCGGCTCGGTCGTCGCCGAGGACCTGCTCGGCCGCGACCGCAGCGCCGACGACACGACCCGCCTCGGCAAGCGCTGCGCTGCCGGGCTGATGCTCGCGATGGCCGCGCTCGCGCTCGTCGCGCGCGACGTGACGCTCTGGGGTCTGATCGAGCTGAAGATGGAGCTGCTGATCCAGTGCGTTCCGGCCTTCGTGCTCGGGATCCACCTGCCGCGACTGCGCGCCGGCGCAGTGCTCGCCGGACTGCTGCTCGGCAGCGCGATCGCGCTCGCGGGCGCGCTCGGTTTCGCGCCGACGCGGGTCGCCGGCGTGCACCTGGGCGTGCTCGGCCTCGGGGCCAACGCGGCGCTCGCGTGGCTCGGCTCGCTGGGGGCTCGGGAGGGGCCGAGGGCGTAGCCCCCGGCCCCTTTCGGTCCGACTCGTAACGGGCGGAATCGACTAGCGGCGGCGGCGACCCGCGATCGCGATCCCGGTGAGGCCCAGGCCGAAGAGCATGCCGGTCATCGGCTCGGGCACGATCTCGAAGCGGCTCGTGATCGCCACGGAGTCGTTCGGGCTCAGCGAGAAGCGCAGGATGATCGCGATGTCGTTCGCCGTCCCGGGGCCTGCGGGGCTGAAGCCGATGCCGTCGGAGTCGGTCGCAGTGCAGCCGGGCTGGTTCGGGAAAGGCTCGCAGTCGGCCGTCGTCATCGGGACGGGGCTGAGCGTCAGCACCGTCGTGCCGTTGACCTGGCCGCGGTAGAACGCGTTCGTGCCGTCGTCATCGAGGAGCATCGAGTTGTTCGCCGCGCCGCCGCCGCCGTCGGTGATGGACGCGCCCACCGAAGACGAGATCACGGCGTTGTAGTTGAACGCCGTGATCGGCAAGAACACCGTCGCCATGTAGATCTGGGTCGCGTTGGTCGTGTTCTGGATCGTGATGTTGTTCGTCACGAAGGGATCGTCCTTCGACGACACGGTCCAGCTCTCGAGCAGCCCCAGCTGGTTGCCGCCTTCGATGATCGCCTGGGACTCATCCAGCGACCAGAAGGTGACACCGTTGACGTCCGGTCCGCTGAACGTTCCATCACCGGTGACGACCTGGGCCGGGTCACCCCCGGCGACATCGATCGTCATCGTGGGTAGCGCCGACGCCGTGCCGGCGAAGGCCACGAACGAGAACACGCTGATCAGGCAGAAAGGTCGCAAAAGCTTCGACATTCTTGGGCTCTCCTTCCCACTCCAATGGGAACTACAGGTGAAGCGGAATTATACGGCGATCCCGCAATAGCGGGCGGCGTGTGCACGCGATCGTTCAGGTGCGCGAGGCGCACACGTGTGCGAATCCCACGGGGGGAAGGGCACCGAACTTGCCGTTTGACCCGAGCTATCGGGTCGAGTGGGCCGAATCGCGGCGAAGCGGCGTGGTGCGACGCCGTCGGATACCGCCGAGCAGTGCCCCTCCGATTCCCAAGAGCGATGCGGTAGACGGCTCGGGAATCGAGCTCTGAGTAGACGCGACTTCGAATCGACTCGTTATGCCGACCGAATCCCCCAAACTCGATGCGAAGCGCAGGATGATCTGCAGGTCGTTCGCGACGTCCGGTGCGACCGCGAGCGAGGCAACGCCGTCCGCCGCCGTCGCAGTGCAGCCGGCCTGGTTGGCGTAAGGCGTGCAGTCGGCGGTCGTGATCGGAAGGATCGCCGGGTCGAGCGTCAGCAGCGTCGCGTTGTTGACGCGCCCCCGGCAGGAGCTCGCGCCGGCAGTGTCGATCCGCAGCGGCTCTCGGCCCGGCTGCGGTAAAGCGCCGAAGCCGGCCCGTACGCCAAGGGCGATGCTCGTCGGAGCGACCCCGCTCGGCGCGAGCGCGATCGCGCCCGCGACTGCGGCCCGCCGGGAGCTGCCCATCGAGCTGGGATCAGTGCGCGCGGCGGCGGGCGATCGCGAGCCCGGCCATGCCGAGCGCGAGGAGAACCCCCGTCGTCGGCTCCGGGATGATCTCGAAGCGGCTGGTGATGCCGACCGAGTCGCCAGGGCTCAGCACGAAGCGCAGGATGATCTCGATCTCGGTCGCGACGCCCGGCGTCACCGGCAGGGACGCGACGCCGGTCGAGCTCGTCGCGGTGCAGCCCGGGTCGTTCGGGGTCGGCGAGCAATCGGCGGTCGTGATCGGAATCGCCGGCGGAGTCAGCGGCAGGAAGGTGACGCCGTCGATGCGGCCGCGGTAGAAGGTCGTGCCGTCGACGTCGACCAGGAGCGTTCCGTCGCCGCTGCTGTCGGTCGCGGTGACGCCGACCGACGAGAACACGATCTCGTTGTAGTTGAACGCCGGGATCGGCATTACGACGCTGGCGATGTACACGACGTTGAACGCGGTCGTGTTCGTGAAATTGATGTTGTTCGTGACGAAGGGGTCGGCCTTCATCGACACTTCCCAGCCGTCGATCGTGCCGACGGTGCCGCCGAGCAAGATGTCGTCGATCGCGTACGGCGCGTTCAGCGTCCAGGTCCCGTCGGCGCCCGGCTGCAGCGGCTCGCCGAGCGTGCCGAGGCTGTTCGGGACGATGTCCAGCAGCTCGTACGCGTCGAGCGGGATCTCGAGACCGGTTCCGGTGTCGATGGACGCGCCGACCCGGAACGTCGGAGCGGCGGTCGCGCTCTGCGGCGCGAGGCCCGCGAATACGACGAGAGCGAGGCTCGCGAGCGCCAACGCGCGCGCAGTAGACAGCGCCATGAAGAACTCCTTCCCCAAGAGCAGATCCCGTGGGCAGGTGGTGCAGCAAACCGCGCGCTGGTCCCAGAGTCGCGCGCGCTCGATCCCGTTCCTGGCGGCATTCTAAAGCAAGGGGGATGCCAGCAGGGAAAGTTTTCATGTCATTGGAATGACAGAGGTTTTTTTGGCCCCGCGGGAACTTGCCCCAACTCCGGGAAAACCGGTTCCACTGGCGTGGAATCCCGTTACAGTTCGTCAGGCTAACGACCTGGCGGCAGCGTTCGCGCCGAAGCGCGCGACCCGTCGCGGGATTCCGGCGGCGCGCGCGCCGCGCGGAGACGTCAGTCGGGCGCCCGACCGGGTCGCGGGCCTCTAGTCGCGGGCCCAGTCCGCGAGCGGCTCGAGCAGCCGGGCGTCCGGGATCTCGCTGCGCCAGCGCTCGCAGAGCCACGCCAGCGGGGCCTTCAGCGCCGGCAGCGCGTCGGTGCCGGGCGTCATCCGCGCGGCGCGCTCGCTCAGCCACGCGAGCAGCGACGCGAGATCCGGATGGGATTCGTCGGCGAGCGCGCTGCGCAGCGCGCCCACCGTCTCGGTGTCGAACTCCACCTTGCGCTCCAGGTCGACGATGTCGGGCAGCAGCAGCGCCGCCTCGCTGAGCGAGAGGTCGAGCCGGCGCAGCAGGTCGGCGTAGATCTGCCGCGCGACCGCGTCGGCGCGCTCGCGCACCGCGCGCAAGAGGTCCGGACCGCGCTCGCGCAGCGGCTCGCCGTGCGGCAGCAGCTGCGTGTAGAGCTTCACCTTCGGCTCGGTGCCCGACGGGCGGATCGTCACGACGAAGCCGTCGGTCTCGATCTGGATCACGTTGCGCGGCAGCCGATCCGACTCGCTGACGAAGGGGCCGAACGCGCGCTCGTCCCAGAAGTCGAGCACGCGGCGCACGGTCTGGCCGCCGATCTCGCGCGGCGGCTCGCCGCGCAGCGAGGCCATGATCCGGTCCTTCTTCAAGGTGCCCTCGGCGCCGAGCATCACGATCGAGCGGCTCAGATTGTCGTAGGCGCCGAGGCTCTCGAGGATCCCGATGTAGTAGTCGAGCAGCGTGCGGCCGCGCGCGCGCTCGCGCTGGTGCAGCGCCGCCAGATACATGCACGCCGGCGACGCGTCCTTGTCGCGGATCCCGGGCAGCAGGATCACGCCGTGGCTCTCCTCGGCCGCGAGCACGAGCCGTTCGGGCGGCATCCGCACGCCCGCGACGCTCTCGCCGCGCCCGAGGCGCTTGAGCACGTCGGCGACGTACTTGAAGCCGACCAGCAGGTCGTCGACGATCGCCGAGTCGCCGGCCTCGGCGACGATGCGGCGCAGGATCTTCGTCGTCACCGCCGTCGCGATCACGAGCCCGCGGCGGCGCGGGCCCTCCGGATCGAGCATCAGGAACCAGCCGAGCAGCGCGGCGATCTGGTTGCCGTCGAAGTGGAACCAGCTGCCGTCGGCGAGCTTGACCTCGAGCCCGACGCGGTCGGCGTCGGGGTCGCTCGACAGCACGATCTCGGAGCCCTTCGCGTCGGCGAGGTCGCGCGCCGGCCGCGTGGCCTGGAAGACCTCGGGGTTCGGCGCGCGGAACGGGATCGCCGCGAACGAGCCGTCGGGGAGCTGGTCGGGAGGCACGATCAACGGGAAGCCGAGGCGTTCGAGCACGGCGCCGGCCGTCCTCAGCCCGCAGCCGCACAGCGGGGTGTAGGTGATCGGGTGCTCGGGCGACGGCGCGATCACGTCGTCGTAGAGCTCCACGTACAGGTCGACGTAGCGGCGGTGCAGCTCGCCCGGCAGCGCGCGCACGAGGCCGCGCTCGAGCGCCGCGTCGAACGCGAGCCGGCGCACGTCGGTGGCCTGCTCCATCACGTCGATCAGCTTCTGGTCGTCGGGGGCGATCGGCTGGCTGCCGAAGCCGTCGTAGATCTTGATGCCGTTGTCGTCCGGCGGGTTGTGCGAGGCCGAGAGGTTGATGCCGCCGGCGGCGCCGAGCTCCACGATCGCGAACGAGAGCTCCGGCGTCGTCAGCACGGCGTCGGGGTCGGGCGGGCCCTCGATCCACGCGGTGATCCCGTTGCCGGCGTAGATCTCGCACGCGAGCCGAGCGAGCGAGCGCGACGACACCCCGAGCAGCGGATGCTCGGGGCCGAGGAAGGCGTAGGCGCCGGCGACGTCGCGGAAGACGCGCACGTCGTTCGCGACGACGACCTGGAGGTCCGACGCGGCGCCCTGGCTGCGCAGGTAGTCGCAGTGGCCCTGCACCGTCATCGCGACCGTCGTCTCGTTCATCCGGTTCGGCCCGTAGCCGACGCGGCCGCGCCGGCCGCCGGTGCCGAAGGGCAGCACCTGCCAGAACGCGTCGAAGAGCAGGTCGAGGTGGGCCGGGTCGAGGTGGCGCTCGAGCACCTCGGGGTGCGCGAGCGGCATCGCCCCGGAGATCCAGCGCCGCAGCCGCGTCGCGGCGCCGGCGCCGGCCTCGCCGAAGCGCGCGCCGAGACGCTCGCAGATCGCGTCGAGACCGCTCGCGCTCACGCCCGCTTCGCCGCCTCCGCGCCGAGTCCGAGGCGTTCGCGGCCGTAGCCGGCCGACTGCACTGCCTCGCACCAGTCGCGGTGCTCGAGGTACCAGTGCACGGTCGCGGCGAGACCCTCGTCGAACGCGCGCGCGGGGCGCCAGCCGAGCTCGCGCTGCGCGCGGCTCGAGTCGATCGCGTAGCGCCGGTCGTGGCCGGGCCGGTCGGCGACGAAGCGCTTCAGGTCGGCGTAGGCGCGCACGCCGGCTCGTGCGAGCGCGGCGTTCTCGGCGGCCGGCAGCACGCGCTCGAGCTCGGCGCAGAGCGTCTCGATCACCTCGAGGTTCGCCCGCTCGCCGAAGCCGCCGAGGTTGTACTTGCGGCCGGGCCGACCGCGCTGGAGCGCGAGCAGCACGCCGGCGCAGTGGTCCTCGACGTAGAGCCAGTCGCGCACGTTGCGCCCGTCGCCGTAGATCGGCAGCGGCTTGCCCTCGATCGCGTTCAGGATCATCAGCGGGATCAGCTTCTCCGGAAACTGGTAGGGACCGTAGTTGTTCGAGCAGTTCGTGAGGATCACCGGAAGGCCGTAGGTCTCGTGGTAGGCGCGCACCAGGTGGTCGGCGCCGGCCTTCGACGCGGAATAGGGCGAGTTCGGCTCGTAGGGCGTGTCCTCGCGGAACGCGCCGCTCTCGCCGAGCGAGCCGTAGACCTCGTCGGTCGAGACGTGCAGGAAGCGGAAGCGCGCGCGCGCCGCGTCGTCCTGCTCGGCGAGGAAGTGGCGCGCGGCCTCGAGCAGCTCGAAGGTGCCGGTGACGTTGGTCTGGATGAAGGCCGCGGGGCCGTCGATCGAGCGGTCGACGTGGGTCTCGGCGGCGAAGTTCACGATCGCACTCGGGCGGTGCTCGCGGAACAGCCTCGCGACGAGCTCGGGGTCGGCGATGTCGCCGCGCACGAAGCGGAAGCGAGGGTCCGACTCGACCTCGGCGAGGTTCTCCGGGTGCCCGGCGTAGGTGAGCTTGTCGAGCACGACGACGCGCGCGTCGGTCTTCGCGAGCGCGAGTCGCACGAAGTTGCACCCGATGAAGCCGGCGCCCCCGGTGACGATCCAGGTCCCGCCCGACATCGCTAGACGTAGGTCCCCGACGGCGCCACCAGACGGCTCGTGGTCTTCTTGAAGCGCTCGACCTCCTCGCGGAAGTCCTCGGTCGTCACCGGGGTGACGTCCTCGCCGGCCGCCTCGCAGCGCGCCTTGCGGCGCAGCACCGAGTGGAGGATGTGCACCCAGTCGCCGGGTGCCGGCGGGCTCGGACCCTCGACCACCGCATTCCACTCGATGTCCCGGAAGAGCGGGCGGCCCGCGCGCTTCTCGGCGTCGGCGGCGTGGATGCGCAGCGTCGCGACCAGATCGCCGGGGAAGACGGGCGTCACCTCGACGACGCGCTCGAGGCGGCCGGGCTGCGTGAAGGCGTGGCGCAGCGTGTTCGGGTGCGCGGTCGAGCCGACGACGAGCACCTCGTCGGTTGCGATCGCGCGGTCGACGAGGTCGAGCAGGAAGTCCATCACCGGGCCGACGGGCAGGTCCGGGCGGCGCGCGCCGAGCTCCTCGGTCTGCAGGAACTCGAGCTCGTTGAAGAGCACCGTCAGCGGCGGCATCTCCTCGAGCGTGCTCGACCACGCCGTCATCATCTCGCCGACCTTGCCGCCTCGGTGGATCACCTCGAGCACGAGCTTCGGAATCGCGATCTGGAGGAACGAGGTCTCGGTCAGGCTCGCGAGCGAGCGCACGAGCAGCGACTTGCCGACGCCGCGCTGGCCGATCAGCAGCACGCCGCTCGGCGGGTGCGTGCCCCAGCGCGAGTAGACCTCGCGGTCCGTCGCGGCGCACGCGTAGGTCTGGATCTCGTCCTTCGCGTCGGCGAGGCCGCCGATCAGCGACAGGTCGAAGCTCGGCATCGCCTCGAGCTTCGTGGACTGCAGCATCGGCTCGAACTTCCGGGCGAAGCTCCCCCAGATGTTCTGGGCCCTCTCGCGCAGGATCGTCCGGTCTTCCATGGGGCCGATAGTATCGCGTTCAGCGCGTCGTGAAGAGATCGGCGAGCTTGCCGTCGACGGACGCGGCACGCGCGCGGTTGCGCGCCCAGTCGCGGAGCTCCTTGATGCGCTCCTCGTAGGTGTCGTAGATCGGCACGGTCTCCTCGATCGCGTTCGCGAGATCGTTGTCGGCCAGCTCGCGCGACTCGGCGAATGCGCGGTAGAGCGCGGCGGACACCACCTGCTCGAGCTCGGCCCCGGTGAGGCGCTCGGCGGCGGCGGCCAGGTCGTCGAGCGCGAAGTGCAGCGGGTCGCGCCCGCGCTTCGAGAGGTGGATCGCGAGGATCTCGCGGCGCTCCTCGAGCGTCGGCAGGTCGACGAAGAAGAGCTCGTCGAAGCGCCCGCGGCGCAGCAGCTCCGGCGGCAGGCCGGTGACGTCGTTCGCGGTGGCCACGACGAAGACCGGCGCGCGCTTCTCGGACAGCCAGGTCAGGAACCAGCCGAAGACGCGCGACGAGACCGGGTCGGTCTCGGCGGCGGTGAAGCCCTTCTCGATCTCGTCGATCCACAGCACCGCCGGCGCCAGCGACTCGGCGACCGACGCCGCCTCGCGCAGCGCGAGCTCGGGGCTGCGCTCGCCGCCGAAGGCCGCGGCGAGGTCGAGGCGCAGCAGCGGGAACTGCCACTCGCGCGCCACCGCGCGTGCCGACAGGGACTTGCCGCAGCCCTGGACGCCGAGCAGCAGCAGACCCCGCGGCGGAGGCAGCCCGAAGCGCCGCGCCTCGTCGCTGAACGCGCGGCGCCGCTCGGCGAGCCAGCGCTTCAGCTCGCCGAGCCCGCCGACCTCGGCGAGGCCGGTCGCGTCGTCGAGGAAGGTCAGCGCCGGCGTGCGGTGCAGCGCGCGCCGCTTGTCGCGGACGATCTCGTCGACGGCCCGCGCATCCAGGGCGCCCGCGGTGCGCAGCGCCTTGCGCAGCACGCGCACCGCCTCGCCCGACGAAAGCCCGAGCGCGCCGCGGATCGCCTGGCCGAGCACGTCGGGGTCGACCTCGCCCTGGCCCTCGAGCACACGGCCGAACAGGTGCCGCAGCTCGGCAGATCCGGGCAGGGGCAGGCCGACGTGACCTGCGTCGCGCTCGATCTCGACCGGGAGGTGGAAGACCGGGCCGACGAGGACGATCGTCTGCTTGCGCGCACCGAGCGTCGGCAGCAGGTCGCGCAGCCGGCGGATCGCGAGCGCGTCGTCGAGCCAGCGGTGCGCGTCGAGCAGTGCGAAGATCGCCGGCTCCTCGAAGTCCTCGACCGTGCGGAGCCCGGCGTCGAGCGAGCCGGTGCCCTCGCCGGAGAGGCCGAGGCCAGCGGTGGCGCTCCACGGTACGTAGCGGCGCTCGGTCGCCTGCGCGACGCGCTCGAGCACGGCGACGGCTCGCTCCTCCTCGAGCGTCTCGAGCACCGCGAGCCGCCAGCCCGCGCGCACCAGCGTCCGCAGCTCGTCGCCGGCGGCGCTGCCGCTCACTCGGTGTCCACCGTCACCCGCGCGACCTCCTCGTAGGTGGTGGCGCCCTCGGCGAGCTTGCGCAGCGCGGCCTCGCGCAGGCTCTCCATGCCCTCGATGCGCGCGGCACGGTCGATCTCGTTCGCGTCGCGGCCCTCGTTGATCAGCCCGCGCACGCGGCGGCCGACGTCGAGCATCTCGAACACGCCGGTGCGGCCGTAGAGGCCCGTGTGCCGGCAGTCGACGCAGCCCTCGCCCCAGCGCACGACGAGCCGCTCGCGCCGCTCGACCGGGACCTTGATGCCGAGCGCGGCGACCTGGTCGGGGTTCAGCGTGCCCTCGACCGCGCAGCGGGCGCAGACGCGGCGGATCAGCCGCTGCGCGACGACGCCGCGCAGCACGCTCGACAGCAGGAAGGGCTCGACGCCGAGCTCGACGAGGCGCGTGACGGCACCGGCTGCGTTGCGGGTGTGGAGCGTCGAGAACACGAGGTGGCCGGTCAGCGCTGCCTGCACCGCCATCGCGGCGGTCTCGGCGTCGCGCACCTCGCCGACCATGATGATGTCGGGGTCCTGGCGCATGATCGTGCGCAGCGCGTTCGAGAAGGTGATGTCGATCTGCGGGTTCACCTGCACCTGGCAGAAGCGCGCGTCGACCATCTCGATCGGATCCTCGACGGTCGTGATGTTGATCTCCGGGCCCGAGAGGTAGCGGAGCGTCGAGTAGAGCGTCGTGGTCTTGCCGGATCCGGTCGGGCCGGTGACGAGCACGAGGCCGTTCGGGCAGGTGATCCACTTCTCGAAGCGCTCGCGCTCGTCGGGAGAGAAGCCGAGCTCCTGGAGGTCGGTCATCAGCACGCTCGGGTCGAAGACGCGCACGACGATCTTCTCTCCGTAGGCAGTGGCCATGCTCGACACGCGCA
>CAZQYK010000314.1:0-3446 GCA_964597285.1 uncultured Spirochaetales bacterium | reverse complement strand
GCACGACGCGCGTCGTCGCCGGGGTCGGCGTGCCGCAGTTCACCGCGGTGCTCGACGCCGCGCGGGTCGCGCGCCGCGCCGACGTGCCGGTGATCGCCGACGGCGGCGTCAAGTACTCGGGCGACGTCGTCAAGGCGCTCGCGGCCGGCGCGTCGACGGTGATGATCGGCTCGCTCTTCGCCGGCACCGACGAGGCGCCCGGCGAGGTCGTGCTCTACCAGGGCCGCTCGTACAAGGTCTACCGCGGCATGGGCTCGCTCGGCGCGATGGCCGCCGGAAGCGCCGACCGCTACTTCCAGGCCGAGGTCACCGAGGCGAGCAAGCTCGTGCCCGAGGGCATCGAGGGCCGCATCCCGTACCGCGGCAGCCTGACGAGCAACGTGCACCAGCTCGTCGGGGGGCTGCGCTCCGGCATGGGCTACGTCGGCGCGCCGGACCTCGCCGCGCTGCGCGATCGCGCCCGCTTCGTGCGCATCACGGCCGCGGGGCTCCAGGAGAGCCACGTCCACGACGTGATCATCACCAAGGAAGCCCCGAACTACCGGATCGACTAGAGACCACGCGGTGAACCACGCCCCCACGGATGCCGAGCGCGATCGCATCCTGATCCTCGACTTCGGCTCGCAGTACACGCAGCTGATCGCGCGGCGGCTGCGCGAGCAGCGCGTCTACTGCGAGATCCACCCGCCCACGCTCGACCGCGACGCCGTGCTCGCGTGGAACCCGGCCGGCCTCGTGCTCTCGGGCGGGCCGTCGAGCGTGCTCGACCCCTCCGCGCCGCCCTTCGACCCGTCGCTGCTCGAGATCGACCGGCCGATCCTCGGCATCTGCTACGGGCTCCAGCTGATGGCGCACCACATGGGCGGCGTCGTCGAGAAGGCCGACGACCGCGAGTACGGCCGCGCGCTGCTGAAGCTCGAGGCCGACGACCCGCTCTTCGCCGACCTGCCGGGCGGCGCGGCCGAGCGCGTGGTGTGGATGAGCCACGGCGACCGCGTGCTGCGCCTGCCGCCGGGCTTCGCGGTGCTCGGGCGCAGCGAGGGCTCGCCCTTCGCGGCCGTGCGCCACGCCGAGCGCCCGATCTGGGGCGTGCAGTTCCACCCCGAGGTCGCGCACACCGACGCCGGCGAGCGGATCCTCGCGAACTTCGCGCACCGCATCTGCGGCTGCGCCGGCAGCTGGACGATGGAGGCCTTCATCGACGAGGCCACGGCGCGCATCCGCGAGCAGGTGGGCTCCGGGCGCGTGATCTGCGGCCTCTCGGGCGGCGTCGACTCGTCGGTGGCGGCCGTCCTCGTCCACCGCGCGATCGGCGACCAGCTGACCTGCGTGTTCGTCGACAACGGGCTGCTGCGCCAGGACGAGCGCGAGGAGGTCGAGCGGCTGTTCCGCGGGAACCTCGAGATCCCGCTCGTCACCGCGCGCGCCGAGGAGCGATTCCTCGACCGGCTGGCCGGCGTCGTCGACCCCGAGCGCAAGCGCCGCATCATCGGCCACACCTTCATCGAGGTCTTCGAGACCGAGTCGAGTCGCCTCGCGGCCGACGGGCGCGGCGAGCCGGCCTTCCTCGTGCAGGGGACCCTCTACCCCGACGTGATCGAGAGCGTCTCGGTGCGCGGGCCGTCGGCGACGATCAAGACGCACCACAACGTCGGCGGGCTGCCCGAGCGGATGCGCCTCGCGCTCGTCGAGCCGCTGCGCGAGCTCTTCAAGGACGAGGTGCGCGAGGTCGGGCGCGTGCTCGGGCTGCCGGAGACGCTCGTCGGGCGCCACCCCTTCCCGGGGCCGGGGCTCGCGATCCGCGTCATCGGCGAGGTCACCGCCGAGCGGCTCGCGATGCTGCGGCGCGCCGACGCGATCGTCGTCGAGGAGATCCGGCGCGCCGGGCTCTACGACGCGCTGTGGCAGGCCTTCGCGGTGTTCCTGCCGGTGCAGAGCGTCGGCGTGATGGGCGACGAGCGCACCTACGAGAACGCGATCGCGGTGCGCTGCGTGACCTCGCGCGACGCGATGACCGCCGACTGGGCGCCGCTGCCGCCCGAGGTGCTGCAGACGATCTCGACGCGGATCATCAACGGCGTCAAGGGCGTCAACCGCGTCGTCTACGACATCTCGTCGAAGCCGCCGGCCACGATCGAGTGGGAGTGAAGGGCTCGCGCCGCTGAGAAACAGGAGGGGAGGGGGTGCCCCGGCCGTTCGTCCATCTGCACCTGCACAGCCAGTACTCGCTGCTGGACGGGGCGATCAAGATCGATCCGCTCTTCGAGCGCGCGCGTGCGCTCGACATGCCGGCCGTGGCGCTCACCGACCACGGCAACCTGTTCGGCACCGTCGAGTTCTACGAGGCCGCACGCCGCGCCGGCATCAAGCCGATCATCGGCTGCGAGGTCTACATCGCGTCGGGCTCGCGCTTCGAGAAGGAGCGGCGCGAGCGCGACGAGAGCGGCTTCGACGCGATCAACCACCTGCTGCTGCTCGCGCAGAACGAGACCGGCTACCGCAACCTCGTCTACCTGGTCTCGAAGGGCTACCTCGAGGGCTTCTACTACAAGCCGCGTATCGACATGGACCTGCTGCGCGAGCGCAGCGAGGGCCTGATCGCGACCTCGGGCTGCCTGTCGTCGATGGTGTGCCGCGCGATCAACGGTGGGCAGCTCGAGACGGCCTGGTCGCTGGTCGAGGAGTTCTCGCGGATCTTCGCCGGGCGCTACTACCTCGAGGTGCAGCGCCACGGCATCGGCCTGCAGGACACGGTCAACGCCGAGCTCTCGAAGATGGCCGTCGACCTGCGGCTGCCGCTCGTCGCGACGAACGACGCCCACTACCTCGAGGCCGGCGATCACGAGCACCACGACGCGCTGCTGTGCATCGGCACCGCGACGAACCTCGACGACCCGAAGCGCTTCAAGTTCGACGGCCAGGGCTTCTACGTGAAGGACGGCGACGAGATGGCGCGCCTGTTCGGCGACCACCCGTCGGCCGTCGCGAACACGCTCGAGATCGCCGAGCGCTGCGACCTCGAGCTCGGCGTCGACACCGGCCGCTACCAGATGCCGGAGTTCCAGGTGCCGGCCGGCACGACGCGCGAGCGGGTGCTCGAGGCCCAGGCCTGGGCCGGGCTGCGCGAGCGCCTGGGCCTGGCGCCCGACGAGCCCCTCGGCGCAACGCACGCCCCCTACGAGGAGCGGTTGCGCCACGAGCTCGGCGTGATCACGTCGATGGGCTTCGCCGGCTACTTCCTGATCGTCGCGGACTTCATCCGCTGGGCGAAGGAGCAGGATATCCCGGTCGGGCCGGGTCGCGGCTCTGGTGCCGGCTCGGTGGTCGCCTGGGCGCTCACGATCACCGACCTCGATCCCCTGCGCTTCGGCCTCATCTTCGAGCGCTTCCTCAATCCGGATCGTATCTCGATGCCGGACTTCGACATCGACTTCTGCCAGGACCGC
>CAZQYK010000313.1:0-13777 GCA_964597285.1 uncultured Spirochaetales bacterium | reverse complement strand
ATCCACCAGTATTCGGTGATCATCGCCGGCGGCGACCTGCGCCACGTGCCGCTGACGCCGGACTCGGACCTGGTCGAGAACCGCGAGCAGGCGATCTCTCGCACCTGGCCGAAGCCGAAGATGCTGATCCTGTCGTTCCCGCACAACCCGACGACGGCCGTCGTCGACCGGCCCTTCTTCGAGCGCATCGTCGCGTTCGCGAAGGAGCACGACCTGATGGTGCTCCACGACTTCGCGTACGCCGAGGTCTGCTTCGACGGCTACAAGCCGCCGAGCATCCTCGAGGTGCCCGGCGCGAAGGACGTCGCGATCGAGTTCCTCTCGCTCTCGAAGAGCCACTCGATGGCCGGCTGGCGCGTCGGCTTCGCGGCCGGCAACCGCGAGATGGTGCACGCGCTCGCGCGCATCAAGAGCTATCTCGACTACGGCATGCCGCAGGCGATCCAGATCGGCGCGATCGTCGCGCTGCGCGGGCCGCAGGACGTCGTCGCCGAGAACCAGACGATCTACCGCGAGCGCCGCGACGCGCTGATCGACGGTCTCGGCCAGCCCGGCGAGGGCGCGTGGAAGATCGAGAAGCCGCTCGCGACGATGTTCGTGTGGGCGCAGATCCCGGAGCCCTTCCGAGCGCTCGGCTCGATGGAGTTCTCGAAGCGGCTGATCCGCGAGGCGAAGGTCGCCGTGTCGCCGGGGCTCGGCTTCGGCCGCAACGGCGAGGGCTACGTCCGCTTCGCGCTCGTGGAGAACAAGCACCGCATCCGCCAGGCCGTGCGCGGGATCCGGCGCTTCCTGCGCGAAGCGAGGGTCTAATGGCGGGCTTCCTGCGCGAAGCGAGGGTCTGATGGCCTCCGAGCGGGGCGTCGGCGTCGGCCTGATCGGGCTCGGCACGATCGGCACCGGCGTCGCGAAGGTGCTGCGCCGCAACGCCGCGGTGATCGAGCAGCGCCTCGGCTTCCCGCTGCGCCTGGTGCGGATCGCCGACCTCGATCTCGAGCGCGACCGCGGCGTCGACCTCTCGGGCGTGCGCTTCGACGCCGACGCCGACGGCCTGATCGCCGACCCGGGGGTCGAGATCGTGGTCGAGCTGATCGGCGGCTACGACGTGGCGCGCCGGCTCGTGCTGCGGGCGATCGAGGCCGGCAAGCACGTCGCGACCGCGAACAAGGCGCTGCTCGCCCTGCACGGCGCGGAGATCTTCGCCGCCGCGGCGAAGCGCGGCGTCGACGTGGCCTTCGAGGCCAGCGTCGCCGGCGGGATCCCGATCCTGCTCTCGATGCGCGAGGGCCTCGTCGCGAACCGCATCGAGAGCGTCCACGGCATCGTCAACGGCACGACGAACTACGTGCTGACGCAGATGGAGGCGACCGGCGAGCCCCAGGACGTCGTCGTGAAGCGCGCGCAGCAGCTCGGCTACGCCGAGGCCGACCCGCGCTTCGACCTCGAGGGCGTCGACGCGGCGCACAAGCTGACCTTGCTCGCCGCGATGGCCTTCGGCGCCGAGCTGACCTTCAAGGAGATCCCGACCGAGGGCATCGGCGGCCTCGAGCCGGTCGACTTCGAGGCGGCCGGCGAGTTCGGCTACCGGATCAAGCTGCTCGCGATCGCGAAGGACCGCGACGGCCCGGACGGCGAGCGCATCGAGGCGCGCGTGCACCCGACGCTGATCCCGAAGACGAGCCTGCTCGCGAGCGTCGACGGCGCGATGAACGCCGTCGCCGTCACTGGCGACGCGGTGGGCCCGACGCTCTTCTACGGCGCCGGCGCCGGCGAGCTGCCGACCGCGAGCGCGCTCGTCGCCGACCTCGTCGAGATCGCGCGCGAGCTCCGGCGCGGGGCCGCCGGTCGCGTTGCGCCGCTCTCGTACCTGCCCGAGGCGCTGCGGCCGGTGCCGCTGGTGCCGCTCGGCGAGCTCGAGGGGCGCGTGTACCTGCGCTTCACCGCGCTCGACCGGCCCGGCGTGCTCGCCCGCATCGCCGGTGGGCTCGGAGAGCACGGCATCGGCATCGAGTCGGTGCTGCAGAAGGGGCGCGGCGACGCGGGCGCCCCGGTGCCGATCGTGCTGCTGACCCATCCGGCGCGCGAGGGCCGGCTGCGCGCCGCGCTCGAGGCCATCGACGCGCTGCCCGACGTCACCGCGCCGACCCGGGTCGTGCGCATCGAGGAGAAGCTGTGATGCCGGATGCGAAGCCCGCCCACCGCGCCTGGTTCCGCAGCATCCGCGACCACGAGGAGACCTATCCGCTCGACGAGGTCGTCTACACCGCGCGCGACGGCTCGCTGCTCGAGGTGGCCCACGACATGGCGGAGCTCGCGAAGACGCCGGCCGCCGAGTGGAAGCGCCTGTTCCGCGAGCGCGCGCACTCGAGCTCGTGGCCCTACGGCTCCGGCGTCTGGGGCAAGAAGGAGTGGGTGCTGCCGAACGTCGACAACGAGCACGTCGTGTCGATGTACGAGGGCAACACGAACCTGTTCTGGGCCGAGCGCTACGGCCGCGAGCTCGGGCTCGACGAGCTCTGGATCAAGCAGTGCGGCAACAGCCACACCGGGTCGTTCAAGGATCTCGGCATGACGGTGCTCGTGTCGATGGTCAACGACATGCGCCGGCGCGGAGTGGACATCCCGGCGGTGGCCTGCGCGTCGACTGGCGACACGTCGGCGGCCCTCGCGGCCTACGCCGCGGCCGCGTCGATCCCGGCGGTCGTGCTGCTGCCGCGCGGCAAGGTCTCGGTGGCCCAGCTGATCCAGCCGGTCGCGAACGGGGCGATCGTCTTCGCGCTCGACACCGACTTCGACGGCTGCATGGAGATCGTCCGCGAGATCTCGGAGCGCGACGGCATATACCTCGCGAACTCGATGAACAGCCTGCGCATCGAGGGCCAGAAGACCGTCGGCATCGAGATCATCGAGCAGTTCGACTGGGAGGTGCCCGACTGGATGGTGATCCCGGGCGGCAACCTCGGCAACGTGTCGGCGCTCGCGAAGGGCCTCGACATGCTGCTCGAGCTGGGCCTGATCGAGCGCGCGCCGCGCATCGTCTGCGCGCAGGCCGAGGCGGCGAACCCGCTCTACCTGTCGTACCAGCGCGGCTTCGAGGTCTTCGAGCCGATCGCGGCGCGGCCGACGCTCGCGACCGCGATCCAGATCGGCAACCCGGTGTCGGCCGAGAAGGCGATCGACGCGCTGAAGCGCTACGACGGGATCGTCGAGCAGGCGACCGAGTCCGAGATCGCCGAGTCCTGCGCTCGCGCCGACCGCACGGGCCTGTTCAACTGCCCCCACACCGGCGTCGCGCTCGCGGCGACCGAGAAGCTCGTGCAGCGCGGCGTGATCCGGAAGAGCGACCGCGTCGTCGCGATCTCGACCGCGCACGGCCTGAAGTTCGTCGACTTCAAGGTGCGCTACCACGAGATGCAGCTCGAGGACATCGCGTCGCAGCTGCCGAACCCGCCGATCGAGCTCCCGGCGTCCTACCCGGCGGTGCGCGACCGGATGCGGCGCGAGATCGAGCGGCGCTTCGGGGAGTAGCGTGTTCACCGGGATCGTCGAGAGCGTCGGCCGCATCGCGGCGCTCGAGCCGAGCGGCGCGCTGTGCGGGCTCGCGGTTGACGCGCCGGAGGTCGCAGACGGGGTTCGCATCGGCGACAGCGTCGCGGTGAACGGGGTCTGTCTGACCGTCACCGCGGTCGACGGCGGCAGCCTGCGCTTCGACGTCGTGAAGGAGACGCTCGACCGCAGCTCGCTCGGCGACCGCGCGGTCGGCGAGCGCGTGAACCTCGAGCGCGCGCTGCGCGCCGACGCGCGCCTCGACGGCCACGTCGTCCAGGGCCACGTCGACGGCACCGGCCGCGTGCGCGCGCTCGAGCGCGCCGGCGACGACGTGCGTCTGCGGGTCGAGTGCGGTGACGAGATCACGCGCTACCTGGTCGAGAAGGGCTCGGTCGCGATCGACGGCGTCTCGCTGACCGTCGTCGGCGTCGACGCGAGCGGCTTCGACGTCGCGCTGATCCCCCACACCCTCGCGGTGACGACCCTCGGCGAGCGCCGCCCCGGCGACCGCGTGAACCTCGAGGCCGACGTCATCGGCAAGTACGTCGTCCGCTACCTCGAGCGCACGCGGTCGGGCGGTGTGGGCTGAGCCGGCGGTTGGCCTAGAGCTCCGCGCACAGGTGGCCGCCGTCGACGACGACGGTCGAGCCGGTCATCCAGGTCGACGCGTCGGAGGCGAGCAGCAGCAGCGGGCCGTCGAGGTCCGAGAACTGGCCGAAGCGGCGCTGCGGGATCCGCCTCTCGAAGGCCTCGGCGACCGGGCTCTCGAGCAACAGGCGGCTCACGTCGGTGAGAATGTAGCCGGGGGCGAGCGCGTTGACGCGAATGCCGAACTTCGCGGCCTCGAGCGCCATCACCTCGGTGGCCTTGACCAGCGCGGCCTTCGACACCGCGTACGGGAACTGCCCCTTGATCGTCCGCCACGCGGTGATCGACGCGACGTTGACGACGTTGCCCCCTCCCTGGCCGCGCGCGACGACGCGCTCGGTGTAGAGCTTCGATCCGAGCCAGGCCGCCTTCAGGTTCGTGTCGAGCACGGCGTCCCAGTCCTCCTCGTCGATCATCGCGTAGGTCTTCGCGCCGGCCTCGATCCCGGCGTTGTGGATCAGCACGTCGACCGACCCGAAGGCGTCCCAAGCAGCGTCGAGGAACGCCGCGAAGCTCGCGCCGTCGCGCACGTCGAGCGCGACGCCGAGCGCCCGCGCGCCGGCACTGCGCAGCTCCTCGCAGCGGGCCTCGATCTTCTCGACGCGGCGCGCGCCGAGCGCGACGGCGGCGCCCGCCGACGCGAGCACGCCGGCGAAGTGGCGGCCGAAGCCCGACGAGGCGCCGGTGATCGCGACGCTCTTGCCGTCGAGGCGGAAGCGGTCGAGCGGGGTGGGCATCGGACCTCCGGAGTGCGCCCGCGGCGAGCGGGGGTGGATCAGGCTAGCGTCGCCGACGCGCAGCAGGAGGGCCAAACGTGATCCGCCCGCTCGACGTCGCGACCTCGGTGATGACCACGCTCGGCAGGCTCGGCGCCGGGATGCGCGTCGGCGCGCTCGGGCCGCGGCCGAGCCGGCCGCTCGAGCTCTACGAGTTCGAGGCCTGTCCGTTCTGCCGCAAGGTGCGCGAGGCGCTGTCGATCCTCGACCTGCCGGCGCTGGTGCGGCCGTGTCCGAAGGGCGGCCCGACCTGGCGCCCGCGCGCCCGCGAGCTCGGCGGGAAGGAGCAGTTTCCGTACCTCGTCGACCCGGACACCGGCGAGGCGATGTACGAGAGCGACGACATCGTCGGCTACCTCTTCGCGCGCTACGGCGACGGCCGCGTGCCGTGGTCGCTCGCGATGGGCCCGCTCACCGACCTCTCGTCGGCGCTGGCCGGGCTGCCGCGCCTCGCCGGCGGCAGCCGCTACCGCCGCGCGCGCGCGCCGGAGCAGCCGCTCGAGCTGTGGTCGTTCGAGGCGTCGCCCTTCTGCCGCATCGTGCGCGAGGCGCTGTGCGAGCTCGAGCTGCCGTACCGGCTGCACAACGTCGCGGCCGGCAGCCCCGGCCGCGAGACCTTCGTCGCGCGCTCGGGCCGGATGATGGTGCCATGGCTCGCCGACCCGAACACCGGCGTCGAGATGTTCGAGTCGGCTGAGATCGTCGCGTATCTGGACGAGACCTACGCGCTCTAGCGCTGGCGCAGCGCGTCGCGGATCTCGGTCAGCAGCAGCTCCTCCTTCGACGGCGCCGGCGGCGGCGCGGCCTCCTCCTTCTTCTTCGCCGCGTTCATCGCCTTGACGACCATGAAGATCGCGAACGCGATGATCAGGAAGTCGAGGATCGTGTTGACGAACATGCCGTAGTTGATGGTGACCGCCGGGGTCTCGCCTACGGCGTCCTTCAGCGTCCAGACCTTCTCGGAGAAGTCGACGTTCCCGGCCATCAGACCGATCGGCGGCATCAGGAGGTCGTTCGTGAACGACGTGACGATCTTCCCGAAGGCTGCCCCGATGACGATGCCGACCGCCATGTCGACGACGTTCCCGCGCATCGCGAAATCCCGGAACTCCTGGACCATGCCCATCGAATGCTCCTCCTCGGTGCTAGGCCGGCGGCACTATATCAGGTCGAGACGCCCCGGCGTCTGCGGGAAAAGCGACACGGATCCGACAGGCGTCAGTCGGAGAGGAGCTCGAGCACCTCGTCCTCGGACGCGCGCGCGTCCTCGCGGCCCATCTCGAGCAGGCGTCCGGTGAAGCGGCGGTCGAAGTAGAGGTACGAGAGCAGGTCGGCCTCGTCGCTCGGCACGCCGCTCGACGCGGCGCGCGCGACCAGCTCGCCGAGCAGCCCGAGAGCGCGCGCGCCGCCGCTCTCGCGGTGGCAGTCGGCGGCGATGCGCCCGATGTCCTCGCTGGGCCGGATCGTCGCGGTGCGAACCTTGCGGAAGCCGACGCCGCGCTGCTCGCGCACCGCGACGTTGATCCGCTCGGCGAAGTCGGCGCCGTAGACGCGCTCGCCGTGTTCGATCAGCGCGTTGATCAGGCCGATCCGGTGCAGCTCGTACTCGATCTGGTCGAGCGTCAGCGCGTCGAGCACCTTGCCGATCAGGAAGGCCGGCTGCGTGATCACGTCCTCGGGATAGGGCGGGGCCGCGGGATCGGTCTCGACGCGGTGCTTGAGCGCGACGAGGAGCACGCGGTCGGCGCGCAGGCGCAGCGCTGGCGAGAGCGGGGTGTTCATCCGCAGGCCGCCGTCGACGTAGTAGCGGTCGTCGATCCGCACGGCCGGGAACAGGAAGGGGATCGCCGCCGACGCGCGCACGTGCCGCTGGGTGATCGGCGCGCGGATCGCGCCGGCGTTCGGGTCGAAGCGCCACGGGTCGGGGTCGGCGAGCGGCCCGTCCATGAAGATCGTGACGCGGCCGCTGCGCACCTCGGTGCACGAGACGCACAGCACCGCGGGGTGCGGGCCCGCGAGGGTCTCGGCGAGCCGCTCCCACGGCACGGTGTTGCGCACGAGATCTTCGAGCGGCGTCACGTCGACGAGCCCCCCGACGATCCCCTCGCTGCGCGAGCGGCGCGAGACCAGCCCGAGCGCGCGCAGCGGAATGCCGATCAGCTCGCGCGCGTCGAGGCGGAAGACGCGGCCGATCTCCATCGAGCCCCAGGTCTCGACGAGCGTGCGCGCGCGCTCCGCCGCGGGCATGCCGACCGTCGCCGCGGCGTAGGCCGCGTGGATCGCGCCGACCGACGTGCCCGAGAAGACCTCGAAGGCCTGCGACTGGCCGAGGCGCGGCAGCACGCTCTCGAAGAGGTGGGCGAGGACGCCCGCCTCGTACGCGCCGCGCGCGCCGCCGCCGGAGAGGACGAGGGCGCTGCGCGGTGTCGGGGCGGCGGTGGGTGCGGTCATGCGGTCATCCGGCCGACGCGGAAGCATAGCCGGGGCGCGGCGCCGCGCGGGCCCGCCGCTAAGATCCGACCCGATGCCCGACGCGCAGCCGGCGCAGCTCGTCTTCGACGGCGACATGGAGGAGGCGGAGCTGCACGCGTGGGGCGGCGGCCAGGTGGCGCTGTTCAGCTGCCGTTCGCCGGGCCACGACGGGCCGAACGAGGACGCCGCGGCGATCCTGCCGTTCGCGAACGGCTCGTTCGTCGTCGTCGTCGCCGACGGCATGGGCGGCGAGCGCGCCGGCGCGCGCGCGTCGACGCTCGCGATCGAGGCGCTCGAGCGCGCGCTCGCCGAGGGGCGACGCGAACAGCGCGCGCTGCGCGACGCGATCCTCGACGGCATCGAGCGCGCGAACCGCAAGGTCGTCGAGCTCGGCGTCGGCGCCGGCACGACGCTCGCCGCGGTCGAGATCGGAGAGGGCACGATCCGGCCCTATCACGTCGGCGACTCTGGAATCCTGCTGGTCGGCCAGCGCGGGAAGCTGAAGCTCCAGACGGTCGCACACTCGCCGGTCGGCTTCGCGGTCGAGTCGGGGCTGCTCGACGAAGGCGAGGCGATGCACCACGCCGAGCGGCACATCGTGTCGAACGTGCTCGGCGCCGAGGACATGCGCATCGAGGTCGGCTCGGAGCGCCGGCTCGCGGCGCGCGACACGCTGCTGATCGCGAGTGACGGGCTGTGGGACAACCTGCGCACCGAGGAGGTGGTGGCGCTGCTGCGCACCGGCGCGCTCGACGCCGCCTGCGCGCGCCTCTCCGAGCTGGCCCGGGCCCGCATGCACGCGCCGACGACCGGCGAGCCGTCGAAGCCCGACGACCTCACCTTCGTCGTCTTCCGGCCGACTGCCGGGGGCGCGCGGCGGAAGCGGGCGGGTTAGCCGCCGGCGAGGCCGTGGAGGCGGGCGATCGTCGCGCGGGCGTCGCGCATCACCCGGTCGACGATCTCGGCGCAGGTCGGGACGTCGCCGATCGCGCCGGCGCCCTGGCCGCAGGGCATGCAGGCGCGCTCGCGGTCGAAGCTCTCGACGTCGGCGTCGGCGGTGGCGAAGAGCAGCACGCCTTCGCGCGCCGAGTACTCCATCTGCTCCGGGAAGCGCCGGATCTCGTCGGGCTTGCGCTCCCACTCGTCGACCCACTGGTTGCGGACGACCCGCATCGGCTTGCCCGAGTACGAGCGCGTGATCGCCGTGTCGGCCGAGCCGATTTCGGTGATGCGCCTCTTGTAGCCCTCGTTCGCGCGCGCCTCGTGCGACGCGATGAAGCGCGTGCCCATCCAGACGCCCTGGGCGCCGAACGAGAGCGCGGCCGCGAGGCCGCGGCCGTCGACGAACGCGCCGGCGGCGAGCACCGGGATCGAGACCGCGTCGACGACCTGCGGAATCAGCGCCACGCCGCCGATCTGGCCGGTGTGGCCGCCCGCCTCGGTGCCCTGCGCGACGACGACGTCGCAGCCGGCCTGCTCGGCGGCGAGCGCGTGGCTCACCTTGCCGCACATGCTCATCACGAGCAGCCCCGCGTCGTGGCAGCGCTCGATCACCGGCCCGGGCACGCCGAGCCCGGCGATGAACGCCGACGCGCCCTCCTCGATGATCACGTCGATCGACGCGAGCATCGCCTCGGGCAGCGCCGCGAGCAGGTCGACGCCGAAGGGCTTGTCGGTGAGCTCGCGCACGCGGCGCATCTCCGCGCGGATGCCGTCGGGGCTCACCGCGGCCATCCCGAGCGTGCCGAAGCCGCCGGCCTCGGAGACCGCGGCGCAGACCTCGGCGTAGGCGACGCCGCCCATGCCGGCCAGGAAGATCGGGACCTCGATGCCGAGCTGGTCGCAGACGGGGGTGCGGAGGTTCATCGCGCGGATCGTATCCCGGCCCGCCCTCCGCCGCAGCGGCCTCAGGTTCCCATCCGCTCGAGCAGCAGCGAGGCGATGCCAAGGAACGCGAAGAACGCGAAGCCGTCGGTGAAGGTCGTGACGATCACGCCGGAGCCGAGCGCCGGGTCCTGGCGCAGCGCCTTCAGCGTCAGCGGGACGGCCGCGCCCATCAGGCCCGAGACGGCCATCGAGATCACGAGCGAAAGGAAGAGCGCGAGGCCGACCGCCGGTGAGCCGTGCCAGAGCATCGCGACCCCGGCGCTGACGAGCCCGGTCGTCGCGCCGATCACGAGCCCGACCGCGAGCTCCTTCACGGCCGCGCGCGCGCCGGTCGAGAACTCGAGCTCGCCGAGCGCGATGCCGCGCGTGATCACCGTCAGCGACTGCGTGCCGCCGTTGCCGGCCATGCCGGCGACGACCGGCATGAAGACCGCGAGCGCGACCATCCGCTCGATCGTCGCCTCGAACAGGCCGACGATCCACGCGGCGGCGAAGCAGGTCGCGAGGTTGATCAGCATCCACGGCAGCCGCTTGCGGATCGACGTGTGCGCGGGGCTGAAGACGCGGTCCTGGTCGGAGAGGCCGGCGAGGTGGTACATGTCCTCGGTGGCCTCTTCGGTGATCACGTCGATCACGTCGTCGACCGTGATCACGCCGAGCATGCGCCCGTCGACGTCGACGACCGGCACCGCGAGCAGGTCGTAGCGGCGCACCACGGCGGCCACCTCCTCCTGGTCGGCCTCGGCGCGAACCTGGACCGGGTCGGGGGCCATCAGCTCGCCGACGGGACGCTCGGGCGGCGCCGCGACGAGGCGGCGGATCGGGACGACGCCGCGCAGCCGCGCCTGCTCGTCGACGACGTAGAGGTACAGGATCGACTCGTTGCCGCCGCCGAGCGAGCGGATCGAGTCGATCGCCTCCTGGCAGGTCATCTTCTCGTCGAGCGCGACGTAGCTCGTCGTCATCACGCGGCCGGCGCTGCGCTCGGGGTAGAGCTCGGCCTTCATCAGGTCTTCGCGCCGGTGGTCGGGCAGGCGCTCGAGCACCTGCGCGCGACGCTCCTCGGGGATCCAGTCGGCGATCTCGAGCATGTCGTCGATCTCGAGGCGCGCGATCACCTCGGCGATCCGCTGGTCCGAGAGCCACTCGAAGAGCTGCGGCAGCATCTCCGGCGGCACCTCGCGCAGCACCGGCGCCGCGCGGCGCTGCCGGAACAGCAGCTCGATCACGGTGCGCAGCTCGTCGGCGGTCAGGTCCGAGAGCAACGGCGCGACGTCGGCCGCCGGCATCCGCGCCAGCATCCGCTCCGCGCGCGCCGTGACGCCGCTCGCCAGCAGACGACGGAGCGTGCGCACGGTGAAGGCAGGCGTCGCCATCGCGTGTTCCCCGGCCCCGGGCCCGGGCTCACGCGCGAGGGCGTGGGTCAGACCGCGGGGCTTGCGCTCGAGTGACCCGGTTGGTGCGGCTCGGCTTCCATTCGCCGCGAGAGTATCGGACTCGCCGAGGGCCGCTATGCGCTATGCCGCCGCGGCGCGTGCGGCCTGCGCAGGGGCGCGCACCCCGCGGCGCGTGGGGATTTCACGGCGTTTTGGCAAGGCGCGAAAGCGCTGTGTTCGCGGGAGGGTGGGGCACGGAGTCGCGCATTGGGTGGCGGCCCGGCTGCGCTATCGTCCGGCTGGGAGCGGGCATCGGGCCGAGCGACGACCGGTGGAGGCCTCCGACCATGGGGGGAAGGGGCGGGCCGAGCGGGCCCCGGGAGTCGTCGACGCTGATGTGGAGGCGCCGATGAAGTCGCTGATCACGGCGATCGTTCAGGCTCTGGTGGACAAGCCGGAGGAGGTCCAGATCAAGGAGGTGATCGGGGAGCACGCGCACGTGCTCGAGCTCCGCGTCGCCAAGGAGGATCTGGGCAAGGTGATCGGGAAGGGTGGCGCGCACGCCTCCGCGATCCGCACGCTGATGGCGGCGGCGAGCGGCAAGGAGAAGAAGCGCTACATCCTCGAGATCATCGAGTACTAGCGGCGCACCGCGCCGCCCGAGTCCGCAGCGTCGTCGGTCTCCCGCCCGCCGGGGTGCCCGACGCGCGCCCGGAGACCGCCTTGCCGTTCGTGCCCCCCCAGGATCTGCCCCGCACCGTCGGCGCGCAGCTCGACGCCCGCGCGGCCGACCCGGCGCTCGCCGAGCGCGCCGCGATCCTCGACGGCGACCGCCGGATCACGTGGCGCGCGTTCCGCGACGAGTCGGTGCGCTGGGCCCACTTCCTGCGCGGCCGGCTCGGGCCGGGCGGCGGCCGGCACCCGGCCCACGTCGCGATGCTGCTCGAGAACCACGCCGAGCTGCTGATGCTCTACGCCGGCTGCGCGTACGCCGGCCACACTCTCTTCGGCCTGAACACCGGGCTGCGCGGCGAGACGCTCGCCGGCGTGCTGAACCACTCCGAGAGCCGGCTGCTCGTCGTCGACGAGGCGCTGCTGCCCGAGGTCGAGAGCGCGCGCGCGGGCTTCCGCCACCTGCGCGACGAGGACATCCTGGTGCTGGGCGGCGCCGACGGCGACGGAGCCCTCGGCGGCCGCGACGTGCTCGAGTGCCTCGCGGCCGAGGTCGCCAAGCCCGGCGAGTCGCTCGACGCGCCGGCCTCCGACGTCGGCCCCGAGACGAACCTCGTCGTGATCTACACCTCCGGCACCACCGGTCTGCCGAAGGGCATCAACAACAACCACCTGAAGCTGCTGCTGATCGGCGGGCGCGTGTCGGGCGTGCTCGCGCTCGACGAGCGGTCGGTCGGCTACGCGTGCATGCCGCTCTTCCACTCGAACGCGCTCTTCCTCGGCTTCCACAGCGCGTTCCACGTAGGTGGGGCGCTCGCGATGCGGCCCCGCTTCAGCGCCAGCGAGTTCGTGCCCGACGTGCTGCGCCATGGCGTCACGTTCTGGAACTACGTCGGCGAGCCGGTGCACTACATCCTCGCGGCGCTCGAGCGGCAGTACGGCGGCGACGAGGAGCGGATCCTCGCCGAGGTCGCCGGCCACCCCGACAACCGGCTGCGCTACGCGGTCGGCAACGGCGCGGCGCCGCCCGACATCGACCGCTTCGTGCGCTGGCTCGGCCTCGACGACATGTACGAGCTCTACGGCTCGACCGAGGCCGCGATCAGCACCTTCCGCTCGCGCAGCGACCCGCGCGGCAGCGTCGGCGAGGTGACCGACCCCGCAGTGCGGATCCTGAACGAGCGCGGCGAGGAGTGCCCGCCGGCGCGCCTCGACGCGGACGGCCGGATCCTGAACTACGCCGAGGCGGTCGGCGAGATCTGCCGCGTCGCGCCCGACACGTCGCTCTTCCAGGGCTACTACGGCAACGCCGAGGCGAACGCGGCGAAGCACCGCGATGGCGTCTACCACTCCGGCGACCTCGGCCACGTGCTCGAGCAGGACGACCGGCGCCTGCTCTTCTTCGACGGCCGCACCGACGACTGGATCCGCAAGGACGGCGAGAACTTCTCCGCGGCGCAGGTGGCGCGGATCCTCCAGGAGCACCCCGACGTGCAGCTCGCCGCCGCGTACGGCGCGCCGTGCCCGGTGTCGGACGAGTGGGTGATGGCGGCGCTGAAGCTGCGCCCGGGCGCGCGCTTCGACCCGGCTGGATTCCTCGCGTTCTGCGAGGACCAGGTCGCGCACGGCGGGATGGACCGCAAGTGGATCCCCGACTTCGTGCGCCTCGTCGACGAGTTCGAGTACACGCAGACCCAGAAGATCCTGGTGCGGAACCTGAAGCAGCGGCACTTCGACCGCCGCCGCCTGCCCGACGCCGATCTCTACTGGCGCCGCCGTGCCGATCGCGCGTTCCGCCCCTTCGGCGCAGACGACTACGAGCGCCTGCGCGCCGAGTTCGAGGCCAGCGAGCGCGTCGCGCTGCTCGACCGCTAGCCAGCGGGGCGCGAGCGGCGAAGATCGTGGCGCGGCGCGCTGCTGCGGCGGGAGGCTGCCGCCGCGCTGCGCACCAGGGCACGCCGGTCGCGTGTGTGACGGTCGATCACAATCCCGGTCCGGCGACGGGCCGATCCAGGAGTCCCCCGCGATGACGACCCAGGCCAGCGCACAGGACCACTTCCGGCAGGGCTGCGAGGATCTCGAGGCCGGCGCGCTCGAGCGCGCCCACGCGCACTTCCGCGCCGCGCACCGTCTCGACCCCGGCTCGGCGCCCTTCCGCTCGTACTTCGGGCTGACGTTAGGTCTCTCCGAGCGGCGCTGGGAGCAGGCGCTCGAGCTTTGCCGGTCGGCGGCGCGCGACGAGTTCTTCGATCCCGCGAACTACCTGAACCTGGCGCGGCTGCACCTCGCGTTCGGCTTCAAGTCCGAGGCGGTCCGGCTGCTGCGCCGCGGGCTGATGATCGCGCCGGATCACCGCGTGCTCTCCGAGGCGCTTCGGCAGCTCGGCGTGGGGCGCCCGCC
>CAZQYK010000312.1:0-9866 GCA_964597285.1 uncultured Spirochaetales bacterium | reverse complement strand
CGCCGGCCGCGCGCGCGCCGCGCAGGCCCGGGCCCGTCGCCGCAACGGCTGAGCGCGAGCGGCCGAAGGCCGCGCGCAGCGAGGCGGAGCCGAGCGAAGTTCGAACGGGTGGGCCAGCGGCCGAAGGCCGCGCGCAGCGAGGCGGAGCCGAGCGAAGTCGAGCGGACGGGCGGGTCCCGGAAACCCCTACAGCGATCCCGGTCGATCGGCCGATGGGTCTGGGCTGGACGGGTCCGCGCCGGGCCCGGCCCGCGCCGAGGCCCCGGCCGTGCCCACCGAGACGATTCCGATCCGCATCGACCTGCAGATGCTCAGCCGCGTGCAGTTCCGCGACGCCGACGGCATGGCGCACGAGTGCTTCGGCAACGTGCTCGAGCTCGGGCCGCGCAGCATGCGCCTCGAGTCGGGCCGGCAGCTCGAGCGCGGCAGCCACGTGCGGGTGCAGGTCGTGTTCCCGGGCCAGCGCCAGTACCCGCGGCCGCAGGTGCTGCTGCGCTACGTCGTGCGCGGCGCACACGACGAGGCGACGCTGCACTACGACCTCGAGATGACGGTCCTGGACAAGGAGTCGCACGAGCGGCTCCACCTGTATCTGTCGCGGAGCGCGGGCGTCGGGGGAACGAGGTGAGGAAGCGCCACATCGGCATCGACCTGGGCACCACGAACACCGTGGCGGCCTTCGGCGGCCAGGTGCTCGAGGTCGAGGAGGGCCGCAGCACGCTGCCCTCGGTGGTCGCGTTCCTCCCGAACGGCCAGACGCTGGTCGGCGAGCCGGCGCGGCGGCGGCGCGCGATCGACGGCGTCAACACGCTCTTCTCGTGCAAGCGCATCATCGGGCGCCGCTTCGACTCGTACGAGGTGCAGTGCTTCCGCGAGCGCTACCCGACCGAGCTCGAGCCGGTCGGCGACGAGGGCTGGCCCGCCTTCCGCACGCGCGCGGGGCTGTTCACGCCGGTGCAGGTCGCGACGCGGGTGCTGAAGGCCCTGGTCGACCGCACCGGCATGGACCTGCACGGCACCGAGGTCACCGTCACGGTGCCGGCGAACTTCTCGCGCCAGCAGCGCGAGGCCACGGCCGAGGCGGCGGCGAAGGCGGGCCTCGGCGAGGTCGCGCTGCTCGCCGAGCCGCTCGCCACCGCCTGGGCGTACACGGCCTGCGGAACGCGCGCCGAGCGCGCCTTCGTCTACGACCTCGGCGGCGGCACCTTCGACTGCGCGGTGGTCGACTGCACGCAGGGCGAGCCCAGCCTGCTCGCCCACACGAGCGACCTGATGCTCGGCGGCGACGACCTCGACCAGCGCCTGGCGGCGCTCGTGCGCCACCAGGTGCTCGCTCGGCACAACTGGGACCTCGCGAGCTACTCGGAGGTCTACGACCGCCTGCTCGCCGAGTGCGAGAAGGCCAAGATCCTGCTCTCGACCGAGGAGCGCGCCGAGTTCCTGCTGGCCCAGGTCGACCCGGAGTGTCCGGCGGCCGGCGAGACGGTCGAGCTCGACCGCCGCCTGCTCGAGGTGCAGTGCCGCGAGCTGATGCAGCGCTCCTTCGGCGCCTGCGACCAGGCGCTGCGGCAGGCGAATCTCAAGGCGAGCGACATCGACGCGGTGTTCCTGGCCGGCGGTACGACGTTGCTGAGCGTGGTGCAGGAGGGCGTCGCGGCGTACTTCGGCCGGCCCGGCGCGATGGGCATCGACCCGACCGAGGTCGTCGCGCTCGGCGCGAGCCTCGCTCCGCGCTAGGCGAACCGCGACGCGCACCCGCCTAGAACCGGAACTGCAGGTCGCCTCCGAACGTGACGTGGTCGAGCCCGTCGAGGTCTCCGGAGGGCAGCAGGTAGTCCGCGCCCAACGAGAACAGGAAGCGCTCGGTCGCGTAGAGATCGAGTCCGCCGCCGAAGCGGGCGACGAATCCGGTCTCCTCCTCGCGCAGTCCCAGGCCGACCGTGTCCTCGAGCTCGGCGTCGATGACGCCGGCGCCGGCCAGGACGAAGGGCTGGATCCGACCGGTGAGCGGGAAGAGCTTGGCGTTCGCGGTCAGCGTCCAGACGTCGAGCTCGGCCAGCGAGACGTCGTTCACGTCGATGTCGGCGTCCGGAAGCCACTCGAACTCCGCCTCGATCGCGAAGTTCGGATGCAGCCGGTAGCCGGCATACGCTTCGAGGCCAACGACCGTCTCGACGTCGACACTCGCGACGAAGGGGGCCAGCGCGTCCTCGATCTCGTCCTCTGCCTCGAGGTAGGTGCCGCCGAGCGCACCGACGCCGAGGTAGAAGCCCGGGCGCGCGTAATCCTGCGCGGACGCGGGAGCGGCGACCCACAGGACCGCCGCGAGGATCGGGCGCAGGGATCGCATCGGCCGCATCCTATCACAACGCCCACCCTTCCCGAGCCGCGCCGTATCGCTTACCGTGCGGCTCGGGAGGACCCCCGATGGGCAAGTGGAGCCGGGCCGAGCTCGAGGAAGCGTTCGAGAACTACCAGCGCCTGGCGCTCGAGGCGGGCACCAGCGGGAGCTGGGACGCGTGGGCGGAGCAGTTCACCGAGGACGCCACCTACATCGAGCACCACTACGGCACGCTCGGCGGCCGCGAGGCGATCCGCCGCTGGATCAGCGAGACGATGGCCGCGCCGATCAACAACGAGATGAAGTTCTTCCCGATCGAGTGGTACATGATCGACGAGGAGCGCGGCTGGGTGATCGCGCAGGTGTGGAACCGGATGGTCGACCCCGGCGACGGCAGCCTGCACCAGGCCTACAACTTCACGCTGCTCAAGTACGCCGGCAACCTGAAGTGGTCCTACGAAGAGGACATCTACAACCCCGAGCACTTCAAGACGATGATCCGGGGCTGGATGGACCGGAAGAAGCGGATCGCCGAGGGCGGCTAGCCCTTCTTGCGGCTCCCGTAGTCGCCGAAGGGGTCGTCGCGCTCGCGGACGGCCTCGCGGAAGCCGACCTCCTCGGCGCGGCGCACGAAGTCGAGCCCCTCCTGCGTGTGGCGCGCGATGCCGTCGAAGAGCGTGCCGAGCGCGCGGCTCGACGCGAAGCCCATGTTCTCGACCGTCTGGTTGCAGAGCAGCTTCAGCATCACGAGCTGGCTCGTCGGCACGCGCGCGATGCGGCGCGCGAGCGCGCGCGCGTGGCCCTCGAGCTCGGCGTCGGGCACGACCTCGAGCACGAGGCCGATCTCGGCCGCGGTGCGCGCCGGAATCTCGTCGCCGGTCAGCAGGTAGCGCTTCGCGCGCTCGAGGCCCATCCGGTAGACCCACATCGCGGTCGTCGGCGTGCCCCAGACCCGCGACGGCGGGTAGCCGAACGACGCGCCCTCGCCGGCGACGATCAGGTCCGCGCACAGCACCATGTCGGTGCCGCCGCCGATGCACCAGCCCTGCACCGCGACGATCGTCGGCTTCTTCGCGTACCAGAGCTTCATGTAGGTGTCGACGAAGCTCCCGATCATGCGCATGTCGCTCACGGAATCCCAGACCCGCCCCGACTTCCCTTCGGAGGCCTGCGCCGCCGTCGACCAGTCGAGCCCGTAGCCGGCGCAGAACGCGCGGCCCTCGGCGCGCAGCAGGATCGCGTGCACCTCGCGGTCGGCGTCGGCGGCGTCGATCGCCGCCGCGAGCTCGTCGCGCAGCGCCGGCGTGATGGTGTTGTAAGCCTCGGGCCGACACAGGATGATCTCCCGCACGCCCTCGGCCGTCTCGGTCCGGAGAGTCTCCATGGCCCCCACCTTATCCCGAATCGCGCTCCTCCTCGCGCTCTTCCTCGCCGGCTGCGGGAGCGTCCCCGACCGGCCCGAGCCGCCCGCCGCGCCCCGGCCCGCGACGCTCGAGGACCTCGAGCACGCGCTGCAGCGCGATCCCGACGACCCGGAGATCTCGATCGCGATCGGCCGGATCGAGCTCGAGCGTGGCAACCCCCGCGACGCCTACGTCGCGTTCCGCCGCGCCGCCGCGCTCGCGCCCGACGACCTGCGCGCCGTCTCCGGCCTCGCGCTGTCGGCCGACGCGCTCGGCTTCGACGACGAGGCCGCCGCCGCGTACGAGCGCTGGGGTGAGCTGGAGCGCTCTAGCGGAGCAGGCCCGGATCGCGCGCCAGATCCTTGGTGATGTTCTTGTGGTGCGCCTCGAGCGTGCCGCCGCCGATCTCGAGCAGCTTCGCGTCGCGCCACAGCCGCGCGACGACGTACTCGCCCATGTAGCCGTAGCCGCCGAGCACCTGGATCGCCGCGTCGGCGGCGCGCTTGCCCACCTGGCTCGCGAAGAGCTTCGTCGCGTCGGCGTCGAGGCGCTGCCCGGTCGACGCGAGGTCGAGGCGGCGCGCGGTGTCGTAGACGTAGGTGCGCGCGGCGCGGTACTCGGCGAAGGTCTCGGCGAGGTAGCGCTGGATCTGGCCGTGCTCGCGCAGCGGCACCCCGAAGCTCTTGCGCTCGTTCGCATAGTCGACCATCACGCGCAGGCAGCGCTGCGCGATGCCCACCGACATCGCCGCGAGCGTGAGCCGCTCGATCTCGAGGTTGCGCATCATCGCGCGCGTGCCCTCGCCCTCGGCCCCGAGGCGGTTCTCGGCCGGCACGCGCACGCCGTCGAAGACGAGCTCCGCGGTGAAGGAGGCGCGCATGCCGAGCTTGTCGCTCCACTTCTGGCCGAGGCGGAAGCCGGACATGCCCTTCTCGACCAGGAAGGAGCTGATCGCGCCGTCGGCGGTGCGCGCGTAGACGACGAAGGCGTCGCCGAGGGTCTTCTCGTCGACGCCGCCGTTCGTGATGAAGGTCTTCACGCCGTCGAGCACGTAGTCGCCGCCGTCGCGCCGCGCGCTCGTCGTCATGCCGAGCACGTCGGTGCCGGCGCCGGGCTCGGTCATGCACATGCCACCGATCCACTCGCCCGACGCCGCCTTGGGCAGCACGCGCTTGCGCTGCACGTCGTTGCCGTTGACGTTGACGTTCTGCGCGAACAGGATCGCGTGCGCGAGCACCGCGAGCGCGAAGCCCGGGTCGGCCGTCGACAGCGCCTCGCAGACCTGCACCGCGGCGACCGCGTCGAGCCCCGCCCCGCCGTGCTCCTCGGGCAGCGTCACGCCGAGGATCCCGAGCTCGCCGGCGCGTCGGAAGAGCGCCCGGTTGAAGGCCTCGCGGCGGTCGTGCTCGGCCGCCTGCGGCTCGACCTCGCGCGCGACGAAGGCCGCGAGCGTCTCGGCGAGCAGCGCGTGCTCGGGAGTGGGGGCGAAGAGGTCGAAAGACTCCGATCCGGACACGGGCGCAGTCTACCGGCCGCGGCGGAAGGCCGCCGTAACCCGGTCAGTCGAAGATCACGTTCGCGACGAAGCTGCGGATCGCCTCGCGCTCGGCGGCGCGGGTGGCGTGGAAGATCATGCCGACGTCGGGGAGGAGCTGGTAGGCGGTCTCGGCCTGCAGCTCGAGCCGGCCCGTCTTCGGCAGCTCGAAGCTCAGGCCGATGCGGCCGCCGAGCATCAGCGGCTCCGGGCTGCGCACGAGGCAGCCGTTCTCGGACAGCGAGAGCAGCGTCGCCGACCACTGCTTGTCGCCGTTGCGGCAGCGCGCGGCCAGGTGCGTCGGCACGCGCGGCGTCGAGCGCGGCGTCTCCTCGGTGAGCTGCTGGATCAGGCGGTAGAGCTCGTGCATGCCGGCCGGGCGCCGCACCGCGCCGGCGATGCGCGGATCGGCCCCGGTGGCGCCGCGCCGGCCGGTCAGCAGGATGATCGGCACGCCGTCGTCCTCGTCCGGCAGCTCGCCGAGCTGGCGCTCGTCGAGCAGCCGCACCTCGGGGCGCAGCTCGCCCGCGCCGTCGATCGACTCGAGCTCCTCGGGCAGCAGGATCAGGTAGCCGAGCTTGCCGAGGATCACGCGCGTCATCGGCGCGTACGCGTCGTGCGTCGCGTGGCTCAGCAGGATGCGCGGCTGCGCGCCGGTGGACATCCCCGAACGCATCGGCAGGGCGCGGCTCGGGATTGAGGCGAGGCGGGCGCGGACTGCGGCCGACCCGGTAGAATTGCGCGGTGACTGGAGCGCACCTGGCCCGGTTCCTGATCCGCCAGCGCTCGCGGATCGAGGCGCTGATGGGGGAACGGCTCGGGGCGGCGGCGCCGCGGGCGTCGAGCCCCGAGGCGGAGCTCTTGCGGCGCTTCCGCTCGTGCGCGGCGTCGGCGCTGGCGGGCGGCCGGACGCCCGAGCCGGCGCTCGACGGCCTGCGGGTGCACGACCGCCGCGCCGCGGCGCTGCTCGACGGCTGGATCGACGCCGCGGCCCAGGCCGCCGCGCCCCACGGCGATGCGATCGAGGCCGCGCTGCGCCCGCTCCAGCAGGCCTTCGTCGGCCGGCTGCGCCAGGCCGCCGCCCCGCGGCGCTCGAGCGGCGCCCCGCGCACCCGCCGCCGCGCCGTCAGCGCCGCGATCGACCGCGTCGCCGACGGCTTCCTCGCGCGCGAGGCCGAGTCGGCGCGGATCCTCGACGCGAACCCCGCCGCCGGCTCGCTGCTCGGCGTGGCCCGCGACGCGCTGCTCGGGGTCGACGCGATGGCCTTCGTGCCCGACGCGGCCCGCGCCGCGTGGTGGACCGAGCTCGACGCCGTCACCGAGGGCAGCGAGCCGCGCCACTTCGAGACGCGCCTCCAGGACGCCCACGGCCGCGAGATCCCGGTCGCGTGCAGCGTCACCCGCTTCGCGAGCCGCGACCGCACGCTCGCGCTCGTGCTCGCGCGCCCGCGCTAGCGCAAGGGAGCACGCGATGGGTCTGGTCGAGCAGGTCTCGGAGCAGATGAGGCGGGCCCAGAAGGCCCAGGACGCGCCGCGCCTGGCCGCGCTGCGCAACGTCCGCGCCGCCCTCCTGAACGAGATGAAGAAGGACGGCTCGACGACGCTCGACGACGCCGTCGCGACCGCCGTTCTGCGGCGCCTCGCGAAGCAGCGCGAGGAGAGCATCGAGGCCTTCGAGAAGGCCGGCCGCGCCGAGCGCGTCGCCGCCGAGCGCGCCGAGAAGGACCTGATCGAGGCCTTCCTGCCGCGCCTGGCCGACGAGGCGACGACGCGCGCGTGGGTGTGCGAAGCCATCGCCGAGACCGGCGCCGCCGGCCCCGGCGACCTCGGCCGCGTGATGGGCGCGCTGATGAAGGCCCACCGCGCCGACGTCGACGGCAAGCTCGCCCGCGAGGTCGCGATCGCGGAGCTCGGGGGCGGCTACTGAGGCCCCGCTAGCTACTTCCTGCCCGGAAAGTCGGAAGTAGGCGAATAGAAAAGGAATTGGCGCAATCGCCGCTCCCGTTCGGGTTGCGATTGGTGTATGTTAGGCGGTGCCAACCAGCCGAGCCTACACAGCAAATCGCAATCCGGGGGGTGAGCGATGCGCCAATTCCAAGAAGTCCAGCTCTCGCTGACGCCCACGTGGGGCCCGCATCAGCATACCCGAGAGCTGCAGATGGCGGCCAGGATCCTGGACGCGCATCCCGCGCTCGGAGCGCTCGTCCAAGAGGATCTGCTGGCGGGGCGCCGGGCCGACACGGGCCGTCGCGGCTTGAACGGTGACCAGGTGCTGCGGATGGCGCTGCTCAAGCAGATCCACGGCCTGAGCTACCGGGAGCTGGAATTCCACCTGCAGGACTCGGCAGCCTTTCGGGCCTTCGTAGGTCTGGGCTTCGCCGATCGGCCCAGCCACCAGAGCCTGCAGGCCAACGTGAAGCAGATCCGGCCCGAGACGTGGGAAGCGATTCACCGGATCTTGATTCGTTTCGCGCAGCGGGAGGGCATCGAGCGGGGTCGCACGATCCGGGGCGACACGACGGTCGTCGATGCGGCGATCCACGAGCCGTCCGACTCAAGCCTGCTGTGGGACTGTGTGCGGGTCGCGTCCCGGCTGATGCATCGCATGGCCCGGCGCCAACCGGCGCTTCGAGCGGCCTTCTGCGATCACACGCGGCGTGCGAGGCGCCGCGCCTACGTGATCAAGTTTCACCGACGCCGCCAGGACATGGTGGCGCAGTACCGCGATCTGATCCGCGTGGCGCGGGCGGTCCGAGACGACGCTGCCCGCGTCGTCGAGAAGGCCTCCCGTCTCGTCGCCCTCGAAGCCCTGACGGCCGAGCTTCGGGCGCTCCTCCCTCGGATGGACCAGGTCCTCGGCCAGACGGAGCGCCGCGTGCTCCACGGAGAGAAGGTGCCGTCGGGAGAGAAGCTCGTCTCGATCTTCGAGCCTCACACGGACATCATCGTCAAGGACAACCGGGAAACCCGCTACGGCCACAAGGTGTGCCTCACCGGCGGGCGCTCCTCGCTCGTGCTCGATTGCGTGATCGACGAGGGGAATCCGACCGACTCGACGCTCGTCGAGCGGACGCTCGAGCGCCACATTGATCTCTTCGGAGAGGCTCCTCGTCAGGCCGTTTTCGATGGAGGCTTCGCCTCGCGGGACAACGTCGCATCGGCCAAGGGACTGGGCGTCGAGGACATCGCCTTCAATCGCAAGAGCGGCGTGGAGATCACAGAGATGGTGCGCAGCGCCTGGGTCTTCCGCCGCCTGCGCGACTTTCGCTCCGGGATCGAGGGCTGCATCTCGACGCTCAAGCGGGCCTTTCAGATGGGCCGTTGCACCTGGCGCGGCCTGCCTTCCTTCCGCGCCTACGTCTGGAGCTGCGTGACGAGCTTCAACCTGATCGTCCTGGCCCGACACCTGCTCACGCGCGAATTCGCCTGACTGCTGCTTGTCCCCTCTGCTCGGGGCACACGTGTCTGTGCAGCTCGACCCGCGAGCTCGAGCAGCCACACCGACCGTCTGCGACGCCGAAGCGACATCCGAGATGGCCTACGATCTCGAGCCTCAATGCCCGCCGGCGCCCGATCACGGCCGTCAGGGCGGCGTTTCAGGACGAGAAGTAGCTAGAGAATCTCGCGTAATAGAGTGACAATCAGGGCAAAGAAAGACCGCTCTTGTGGAGGAAGCCCAGCAAGAGCGGTCGACGGCGAGTCAGTCGGCGCCGGGCCAGATGCAACGCCCGATACAGTGGACCGAGGCCTTCCGGACAGAAGTTGGCCGAGACGGTGCGCTTGAACCAAGACCACGCGCCTTCCACGGGATTGAGCTCGGGGGCGTAGGCGGGCAGGCGTACCAGCGTGAGCCAGTGCCGCTCGCGCTCGGCGAAGGCGCGCGTCGCGAGGCTGCGGTGCGGATTGACGCCGTCCCAGATCACGATCAAGGGGCCGCGGTGATGGCGGTGCAGTCGCTCGAGGAAGCGAATGATGTGCTCGGAGCGCACGGCGCCGAGCACCAACCCGAGGAAGAAGCGGGCGCGGCGGCCGTGAGGCGAGTAGGCCACGGCCCCGATCGCTGAGAGATTCTTCCAGTGCCCGAAGCGGTGCTTCAGGACCGGTGTCTGGCCCCGCGGCGCCCAGGTCCGCTGGACCGACGGCCGCTCCGAGAAGCCGCTCTCGTCGAGGAAGACGATCGTGGCCCCTTGGCGTGCGGCGTTTTTTTTAGCGCCGGCCACGTCGTCTTCACCCAGCGCTCGATGGCCACCTCGTCGCGCTCCCGGGCACGGGTCGTCGGCTTCTGCCGCGACCAGCCGAGCTTGCGCAGCACGCGCCAGACGTGACCGGGGTGGTAGCGCTCCCCCGTGACGCGCTCGATCACCTCGGCCACTCGGGGCAAGGTCCAGTACGCCGTCGCATAACCCGACGCGACGGGCCCCTCCAGCAGCACGACCTCCACGTCCTCGAACTGCTCGGGCGAGAGCCGGGGCTTGCGCCCCGCTCGGCCCGCGGCCCGAAGTCCCTCGCGACCCTCCTCCTCCAAGGCCTGCGCCCATCGCATCGCGGTCGTGCGACTCACCTGGAGTCGCCGCGCGACGGCAGCCTG
>CAZQYK010000311.1:0-4924 GCA_964597285.1 uncultured Spirochaetales bacterium | reverse complement strand
CGCGGCGGAGCGGATCTCGTCGGCAATCGCGCCGAGCCGCGGGCTCCAGACCATCGGCGTGTGTCCGGTGCGCAGCAGCCCGAGCGCGACGTCGCGCCCGTAGGTCTCGGTGCCCGCGCGCGCGTCGAGCGCGCGATGGGTCAGCAGCACGCGCAGGCCGCTCCGGGGCGCGCCAGCTCGTGCAGCGCGCCGACGATCGGCGCGACGTGGCGCTCGAAGGTGAGCGCCTCGGGGTAGACGCCGTCGCGCGCGAGCCGCTTGCCGTGGAGCTGCCACGCGGGCGGGTGGTCCGGGCGGACGCGCTCGAACGGCCGCTCGACCGGCCGCAGCAGCTCGACTGCGAACGCGGCGTCGCTGTGGATCGTGCGGTCCTCGGCCACCTCGTGCGCGATCTCGCGGTAGCGGGCCGCGAAGCGCTGCTTCCGCGCGAGGCCCGCCCGGTCGAGCTCGAGCCGCAGCGCGCGCGGGCGCAGCGCCGCGGGGCAGTCGTCCGGAGCGCCGTGCAGCGCGAAGTCGTAGTGCGCGATCGCGCGGCCGCGAAGGCGGCCCGCGAGCGCCGCCGCGGCGTCGGCGACCGCGGCCGTCAGGTCGTGCGCGAGGATGGTGTGCTCGGGCGCGTCGGAGACGAGCAGGCCCACGTCGTGGTCGGCGAGCGTCCGGGCCGTCTCCTCGGCGAGCCCGGTGAAGAGCCCCGCGTCGCCGCGTCGCACCGCCGCGTAGAGCTCGCGATCGCGCACGCGCCCGAAGATCGGACTCCGCTTCGCGCCGAGCAGGGCGAGCGCCTGAGCGCTGGTCGCCGTGCGCGGCGCCGCGGCGCGACCCGAGCCATCGGTCACGATCAGCGCGAGCGGACGCAGCCGCTCGACGAATCCGAAGATGCGGACCTCGTGCCCGGGATGACTCACGAGCAGCGCGGCCGCGGGCTCACCCCCCGGCATGCGCCGCGGAGCATACCGGTGAGCGCGGGGTCCACAAGCGCGCCGTCGCGCGAGCGCCGCGCGGATCCGCGCCCTTATACTGTCACCGTCCGGGGAGGACCGGCGTGGAGAGCGGGGGGAACGGCGCGGCCGCCGCCGCGCGAGCGCGCGTGCGCGACAGGAGCGGCCGCCTCGCCGCGCTCGCCGCCGGCGCCGACGCGGTGCTCGAGCTCGGCTGCGGCGCGCGCAAGCGCATCGCGGGCTCGATCGGCGTCGACGCGCGCGACCTCGAGGGCGTCGACGTCGTCGGCGACGTCTTCGACGTGCTCGCCGCGGTGCCCGACGGCGCGATCGCGGCGGTCCACTGCTCGCACTTCCTCGAGCACGTCGCGCCGCTCGAGGGCCTGCTGCGCGAGGTGGCGCGCGTGCTGCGCCGCGGCGGCCGCCTCGTCGCGGTCGTGCCGCACTTCTCGAGCCCGTACTACCACTCCGACCCGACGCACCGCACGCCCTTCGGCCTCTACACCTTCTCGTACGTCGTCCGCGACGAGCTCTTCGCGCGGCGCGTGCCGCACTACGCCCCTCCGCTTCCGCTGCGACTCGAGCGCGTGCGGCTGCGCTTCAAGTCGCCGAAGGCCTTCCGGCTGCGGCGCGCGCTGAAGCGGCCGCTCGAGGCGCTGGTGAACCTCGGTCCGTACACGCAGGAGCTCTACGAGGAGCTCTTCTGCTGGTGGGTGCCGTGCTACGAGGTCGCGTTCGAGCTCTCGCGCGAGTAGGGGGGCGCCCGGCGCCTACGGGCTCGTCGCGGCCCCCCACGGTCCGCGCACGACGGCGCGCCCCTGCGCGTCGACGTCGCAGTGATCGAGCACCGAGCGCTCGATCTCGCGCGGCGACAGCTCGGGCGCGGCGTAGACGCTGTCGATGACGCGGCCCCAGTCGGCGAGCGCGCGCTCCGGATCGCGGACGAACGGGGTCGCGACGCTCTCGCGCGCGTCGCGGTGCTGCTCGCGCGCCGACCCGCCCTCGTCGCGCCGCTCGGCGACGAGGCGGAATGCGTGCGCGAGGTCCGGGCAGACGCCGACGTCGCGCCGGACGCTCGCGGCGAGCTCGCGGCGGGTCGGCGCGCTCCCGGCCGCGCAAGCCGCGAGCATCCACGCGGCGGCGAGGACCGCCGGAAGCCGGAGGCGTGTGGACATCTGCCGGGGGAGCTTGTCGGCGAAGCGGCGTCGGTGCCAACCCCGGCGCCGCACCCTGCTAGCTTCGCCGGCGTGCCGCGCCTGCGCCGCTCGCTGCTCGCCGCACTCGCGCTCGCCCCGCTCGCGGGCTGCGTGCCGGGCCCCGGCCCGTTCGTGCTCGACGCGGTCGAGGGGCGCGTCGTCGACCGCGACAGCGGTGCCCCGATCGCCGGCGCCGAGGTGATCGAGTGGTGGCGCGGCGCCGGGAGCGGGGGGCCCGCCCCCCATCAGCACGCGCGCTGGACCACGACCGACGCCGACGGGCGCTTCGCGCTGCCGCGCGAGATGTCGCCGAGCCCCCGAATGTGGGTGCTGCGAACCTACGGCCCGACCTACAGCTTCTACCACCCGCGCTACGGGCTCGAGCACGGCGGCGAGCGGCCCGAGCGCGGCGACCTCGTGCTGCGCGGCTCGCTCGCGGTGGCCGAGCAGCGCCTCGCGAACCTCGCGCCGATCTGCCGCGGCGAGCGCGACGACCCGGGGGCCCGCCACCTCGCCGAGGTCGCGTGCGCGGAGCGCCCGAGCCGGCCTCGTTAGTCGGGCGAAGCGTCGGCCGCGTTCGCCGGCCGAGCTCCTCCGCCGACTGCTAGTCGGACGCTGCGAAACGTGACCGTCGGTCACCGACCGAGATCGTTCACCAATCCGGTGTAGGTCGATCCACCAATCGACGCCTTTCGACCCGCGAGGCGCCGATTCGGGCTTGCTCCGGCCCGATTCGGCTGCGTACGATCGGCGCGCGCACTCCCCAGCACCCACCCCACCGGAGGAAGGCATGGACCGGATTCGAGCGGGTCGAGCGGGTCGAGCGGGTCGAGGACGAGAGGGTCGAGGGCTCCGCGCGGCGCGCGTCGCCGCATTCGCGGCAGCGGCGATCGCGGCGCTCGCGGTCGGCGTGCTCGCGGCGCAGCCGGCGGCCGCCGGCAAGGGCGGCGACGACGCCGGCACCTGCGTCGGCGCCTGCGGCGGCTACGGCGGCGGCAACAACGGCAACGGCTGCTACTGCGACTCGGCGTGCACGACCTACGGCGACTGCTGCGCCGACTACCAGCCGGTCTGCAACGGCAACACCGGCTGCACGCCGAACTCGGGCGGGCGCTACATCCTCCACGTCGGCGGCATGTGCTCGCAGGGCTGGAACGACCGCTACGCGAACAAGGCCGGCTACACGTCGATCGACGTCAAGGCCGTGCAGACGAACCACAGCGGTCTGTCCGACGCGAGCCACACGCTGCGCATCTACCTCGACCAGTGCTGCACCGGGTCGAATCTCTGCTACGTGCTGAACTACAGCGGCGGCGACGCGGTGATGGGCCACCGCTTCGCGAACTCGTCGACGAACTGGAACGTCAACTGGGTCGGGACGTCGGCCGGCGCCGGCGGCGGCAGCGAGCTGTCCGGCAACGACGCCGCCGAGGCGTGGGGCCCGTGCGACTACGCGAACCACCTCGGCACGAGCGAGGTGCGCAACGCGTACAACCACAACGACACGAACGGCGAGACCGTCTACCACATCGGCGGCTACGACGGCTGGTGGTACTCGTCGTGGTTGCTGCCCGGCGAGGACGACGGCGCGGTCGCGTACCACTCGGCCGGCGCGATCACGAGCACGGTGTCGACGAGCAACCTCTGCACCGCGCCGAAGTGGACGAACCACGTCATCGCCTGGACCTGCTCCGGCTACGACCTCGACCACTACGAGATGAAGCCGAAGTTCATGGACAACATGGGCTGGTGAGCCCGCGGCGCCGCGCGCGCGGGCGCCTGCTCGCGGCGTTCGCCGCCGGCGTCGCGCTCGCGTTCGTGATCCACGGCGTGTGGTCCGCGGAGCCCGATGCCGCGCCGGCTCCGGCGGCGGCCCCGACGGCCGCCGGCGCGCCGGCGCCGGTCCCGGCGATCGACGAGGACGCGCTGCCGGATCCGATCCGGCGCTACCTCGACGCGAACGTCTACCCGCCGACGTCGGGACGCCTGACGCGGGAGCACGCCGACCTGCTGGAGCCGAACCGGCGCTACGAGCGGCCGCGCGCGATCCGCGCGTCGCGCGGCGACGGGCCGCAGGGCGAGGTGCGCTACCAGCTCGGCGCCGAGCGCTTCGACCTGAGCGGCGCCGAGCGCGAGACGGTCTGGCTCGAGGTCTGGCGCGGCGACGCGCCCACCGACCCGCTCGCGATCGACGCGTCGGTCGTGCGCGAGGGCCGCGCCGGGCCCGAGGGCGAGCCGCTTCCGCTCGCGTTCGAGCGCGAGGCGCTCGGGCGCTGGACCGCCGAGCTGCCGCTCGCCGAGATCGCGGACCACCACGGGCACCTGGTCGTCGCGGCGCGCTTCGAGTGGGCGCCGGGCCGCGAGCAGTCCGACACGCTGCGCTTCTTCCACACGCCGGCCGACCGCGTGCCGGCGCGCTTCGACGGCCGCTTCCTCGACTACGTGCGCGACGGGAGCCTGCGGATCGAGGTGGGCCTCGAGGTCGAGCGCGAGGGCTTCTTCCGGATCGACGCGAACCTCTGGGACGCGTCCGGCGAGCCGGTCGCGTACGCGGCGTACAAGGGCACGCTCGCGCGCGGCGCCGCGGTCGCGCCGCTCGAGGTCTACGGCAAGGTGCTGCGCGACGCCGGCGCGCTCGGGCCGTTCCGGGTCGGCGAGCTGCGGGGCTACCGCTTCCTCGACGGCCGCTTCCCCGACCACGAGACGATCCCCGGCCTCGGCCCCGAGTGGATCACCGGCCGCTATGGGGCGGCCGAGCTCACCGACGCGCCGTACCGCAGCGAGCACCAG